>CACFSG010000004.1:0-20000 GCA_902568875.1 uncultured Pelagibacteraceae bacterium | reverse complement strand
TCTCTTAACAAATATCTAATTATATTTTTACTAAATTTTTGAGAAAAAAATATTTTTTTTCTTTTAAAAATTTTTTCTTTAAAAATAATTTTCATTATTTTTTTTCTAATTAAAATATTTTTATTATCATTAATATATATAATTTTTTTTGGTGCTTTTTTAAGTTTTTGAAATACATTTAAGTACTCTAATGATCTTAGATTATTGCTAATAATAATTGAAAGAGATTTATTCATTATTTTAGTATTTTATTTATTAATTTTTCTTCTATAAGAAGTAACTTAATTAATAAGGAATTATTGTAATATTTATATTTTTTTTTATTAACACTTAGTTTGTCCAAAATTTTCAAAATGATATTTAGTTTTTGAAAAATATCTATTCTTTTTAATTTTAGTATTAAGTGCCCTAGATAAATATAGGATTGGAATGAAGTTTCTCTTTTAGTCAAAATTTTTAGATTTTTATTGTATTTCTTTTTTAATTTAGAATTAATCTCAAATTTTTTATAATATGACTCAATTCTTCTTTGATTATATTTCTTTTTTTTAAAAGAATTTTTCAATTCAAGAAATGTAGTATCTTTTTTATTTACTTTGTAATTAAATAATCTTTTTTTAATCTTTTTTTTAAAATTTTTTCTAAAATTTCTAAAATCATTTAAAAACTTTTTATCATGATATTCAGCTTCTCTATATTTATTTTTTATTAATGAATTTATATTTTTTGTATATAGATTTATCATTTAAAAATTTTAATTAACCTCAATCTTTTTTAATGCGCAATTAAGTATAAGTTGTTGATTATTTTTAATGTCCTCAAAAATTTTTTCTCCAACTCCAATTGCTGCAGGTATTTTTAGTTCGTTACATCTAATAGACATATGAGAGTTAGCACCACCAAATTTAGTTATTAATCCATTAATATCAAAACTAAACAACCAATCAAAACCTGGATCAGCATTTTCGATTAAAACTATTTTTTTATTTAGGTCAATTTTTTTTAAATTCAAGTTGTTATCAATATAAATTACTTTGGAAATTATTTTTTTATTACCAATAAAATTTGGTGAAGATACTTGAAATGGAATAACATCAACACCTTTTGAATCTTTTAAAAGTAATGGCAGTTTTATATTTAAGTTAATTTTATAATCATTTTCTTTCTTTTTTATTTTTTTTAAAATTTTATTTTTAGATAATTTATTAAATTTTGAATTTGTAAGATCTTTAATTGTTAAAAAAGATATTTGTTTTTTTGAAAGATTTTTTGATTTAGCTATTTGAGAGATTCTTTTTAAAATTAAATCAACATTCTTAGTAAAAATAAATTTACTATATTCGCGACTCTCAAATCCTTTTTTTAAATAAAGGAAAAATTGAGTATAATTTAATTTAATTTTATTTAATTTTAAAATTTTTTCGATTTTTTTTATTTTAATTTTATCAAGTTTGAATTTTTTTTTAATTTTAATTTCTACATTTTTTCTAACAAAAAAATCTTTTTTAAATGATGAGTAATTATTTGAATTAATATCATAAGTACCAGGTCTTAAATGACCATAAGTTTTTTTAAATTTACTAAAATTAATCAAATTCCTTGAAAGTAAATCACAATCAAAAATAAACTTTGAAGTTATAGTTTCTAAATTAAATTTAAAATTTTCAACATCTTCATTATCAATTATTTTTAGCCGAACAAGAGATCTTAGCAAGTTTTCCGCAATAAAAGCATGTCTTGCTAATATTGAAAAAGGAATTATTCCATAATAAATAGTAAAATATATTATTTTTTTAATTTCTTTCTCTTTTTTGAAATCTTTATAACTTTGATTTAATTTCTCTATTTTTTTGAGATTATGATCAATAGAACCACCACCTTTAAATTGGAGATTTTTATTTAGAATTTCGTGATAGCTTTTTTTTAAAATTATAATTTCTTTTTTGTTTAATACATTGGGACATAACTTTTTTATTCTTTTTTCAAAATCAAAAATAAAGCAATTTATTGCTATATCGAATTCAATCTTGTCATGTAATGATGGATTTGATTTTAAATTTGAAACATAAAAATTAACAAGTTTTTTTTCTAAATGCACTGGAACACTTTTTGGTATAAATGAAATAAAACTTTTTCTAACATCAATAAAAGATTGACCTAAAAAGAGTAACATTAAATTTTTTTCTTTAAATCTATCACTATAGCCCATTATAGTTCGTGCTTTAGTCCAAGCTGAATCCAACACTAAAGTTTTATAAATTGATGAAAGTAATGGATAAGGATTCTGTCCTATAATTTCAGCTGGATTCCAATCTGGCATTTGCCCATAAACTGTTTTCCATTTTTTAAATTTAATTTCTATTTCTTTCTTTAAATTATCCAATCTTAAGTTAATTTTATTATCTAATTTTTTTGAAATTTTTTTTATTAATATCAATGGTCTTACTTGTAAAATATAAATCTCTAGTTTTTTGTTAATAATAAATTCAATATCTAATGGAGTATCTTTATAAATCTTCTCTATTTCTTGAATAGTTTTTAAAAGTTTAAAAAATCTTTTTGACTTAACGTCAGATATTTTTTTTTTTAGAACAAATAAAAGTCTATTTGAATTTAATGTATTGCCAGAAGTAACTGTGTCAGATTTACCACTAATATCGTCATAGTTAATAACATAATAATTTGCAGCAGTATTTAGATCTCTGTTGAAAACTACACCTGAACAATTAATAGAACTAATCATTTTTTGAATAAGAATTTGTGATTTTTTCAATGAGATTTTTTTGTAACTCTTAATAACCAAATCAATTTTCTTTTTAATATTTGAAGTATCTTTAGAATTTATATTTAAAAATGATATATATTTACCTGCATTAGAACTTACGCTTCCATCTTCATCTGCAGCTGATGATCTTATTACTATTTGTCCTTTAAATTTTTTTTTAATTTCTTTAATAATGTTTTTTTTATTTTTTTTCCAACTTAATGCAGAAAAAAAATATGATTTTGGAATCTTACTTAATTTAATTTTTTTATTTAAATAAGTTAAAGTTTCAGCTTTAGAATTAAACATTTTATTTATTTAAAGTATATGTTTTTCTATTATAAAAAACTTTTTCAAAATCTAGTAATTTTTGAAAAGATTTTTTTGTAGACAAAAATTTAATCTTTTTTAATTTTTCTTGATAAACTTTTGGATCAATTTCTCTGGGGCAATTTTCCCTTTTCATAATTTTAGGAGTAAATTTACTTCTTTTTGTTTTTAAAAATTTACAAATTTTAGAAATATTCTTATCTGTGTTAACTGCAAAATCTTCATTTTCAATAAAAAGGCAGTTTTTATCATTTTTATATTTTTTGTAATTGGAATACTCTTTCTTTAAACAAAATAGAACTTCATCTATTACTCTGTCCATAGTGTTTTTTTTTGGATAATCTTTATAATTATTTAAATAATATAACGGAAAAATATTTTTATCTTTTTTAAACATTATTATTTCATTAAATAATATCTTCTCTATTTTTCCTTGTCCCACATTAAAACATCCATTAACTGTATCAATTGGATTTCTAAAAATATTTATAAATTTAAATTTTTTGTTTACTTCTCTCCATAGATGAAAAAGCATCATCCCGTCATGTGTATCCATGCAAAAAATTGTTTTATTCTTCACATGTTTTTTTATTATATGTTCTCCTCTTTTCAAGAAAGCTCTATTTTTTAATTCAGCTGGATTTTTTGCTGTAAAAATACTAGTTTCATCCCCAATTCTATAATTTAAATTTCTACCTATTAATTGTTCGTAAAAACTTTTGTCTAAATAGTGTTTTACAAAAAAATATGCAGCTTCTCTTTTGATCCTTTTTAAATTTGCAAGATGTAGTATTTGATCTACTTCAATAAGTTTTCTTAAATGCTCGACTTTCTGTAAAGAAGAGACTATAGGTGCTACCATGCTTTTTCCTGAGTTAAGACTACCCGTAACAACAACAACATTATTAAAATAATTTTTTTTATAAAGTTTTGGAGTTTTCATATATTTTTAAATTTTCTTTTAATTTTTTTATTCTTTAAAATCTTATCTATTGAATTTTTTAAATATATTAATTTGAAGTCATTTTTAAAAATAAAATCGTTTTTAATAGGTTTGGGGTATTTAATATTTAAGCCTACAATATTTTTTTTTTTATATATATTTCTTATATTTCTATTTTTTAATACTTCTATTGGCACATCTAAAAAAATTTGAAAATAATCACTATTTCTTTTTCTTATCCAATTAAGCCATTTAGGAGATATTGATACCATAGAAACTATAATCACAAATTTCCCATTTTTATTCAAAAAATCAGCTAATTTACAAACTCTTTCAGAATTTTTTATACGATCTTTTAAACTATATTTTAGATCATTAAATATAGTTCTAAATTTATCACCATCTATATGGATAACTTTTTTTCTTATTTTTTTATTTAACTTATTAATAAAAAACTTAGAAAACGTTGTTTTTCCACTTCCAGATAAACCAGTAAACCAAAAAATCATTTTAAATATTTTTCATAAATGTTTCTAATCATTATCAGAAGGATTCTCTACTTCTAAAAACTCTTTTCTACTCAAGTATATATAGATTAATATGTTTAAAATAGATGCAATGCCTGACAAAATAAAAAATATCATTATTACAAAATATTTTGATATAGAATAATCAAAAATTAATAACCAAATACACAGATGTTGAAGATCAAATAATAATTTTGTTATTTTGCCAAAAAAAATGTTTCTGTAGTAAGGTTTAATTTTTTTATTATTATCCACATCATTACACCATCTAGCTAAAGAAGAGAATCTATCTAAAATTAAGTGTTGTATTGGCAAAAGAGTGAGTATCAAGAGACAAAATATAAAATAAATACTAAATATATTGATGACTTGTATGTTTATTAAATGTATTAAAAAAACTATATGTAAAAAACTAATTACAAATATATCAAAAAGACCATCAATAAATCTTCCATAAAATGATGTTTTATTGTTAATTCGTGCTACAATTCCATCTGTGAAGTCTAATATGAAAGAAAAAATAAAAAAGATAATAATAAAATTCATTTTAAAAGAAAAAAATATTGATAAAATTAGTCCAATAAATCCACACATCAAGCTTAAGAAAGAAATGAAATTTGGACTTAATTTAATAAATAATGGAGAGATTAATATTCCAGATAATCTATAAAATCCTTCAAAGAAGGAGTTATGATTATAATTAAAAAAAAATATTTTATTTTCTTCAATTAGTTTTTTAATTAGTGTCATTTTTTTTTAATAATTTAATTGATTTTTCTTTTATTGTATAAATATTATCACAATACTTTAATATGTTTTCACTATGACTAATTATAACTATTGTTGCTTTTCCTTTTATAACTCTAATTTCTTCAGCTATTAGACTTTCTGTTTTAAAATCTAAAGCGCTAGTTGCTTCGTCAATCACAATTATTTTTTTTCCATGATAAAAAGCTCTACTTAGTGCAAGCCTTTTATTCTGCCCGCCCGATAATCTAACACCGTTATCACCTACTTTTGTTTCAATTTTTTTTGGAAATTTTTCTACTACTTGATCAAAGTTTGCCTTGTTAATAGCATATTGCAATTTTTCATAATTTATTTCTTTCTCATCAGTTTCAAGAGATATGTTGGTGCTTATTTTTTCATCTAAAATAATTGGTTCTTGTGGCACGTATGCAATATTACCAACAAAATTTGAACCAAAATTGTCTATTAATTTATCATTAATTAAAATTTCCCCCTTTTGTGGCTTCAATAAACCTAGCATTATATCTACAAATGTAGTCTTACCTTCTCCAGATCTACCCATTATGCCAATACAATCATTCTTTTTTAATTCAAAATTAATATTTTTTAAAACTGGGATACCTGTATTTTGATAAGAAAAGTCTACATTTTTAAATTTCAAATCTTTAAATTCATTTGTAATTATGTTTGTTTGATTTGCTTTGTTACCTTTATTATTTTTTAGATGAGTTATATCATTAACTATTTGAGTTACAGCATATTGGCCAAGACTTATTCTGCCTTGACTACTTGCAATTAATGAAATCCCTGGCAGTAATCGAATTGCTGCAACAAAATATATACTTATTAGTGGTACATAATTAGTCAAGTTATAATTTTTACTTAAAATTAATATTATTGATAGTGAAACTAAAATAATAAAAAATTCAAAAACATATCTAGGACTATCAATTATTAAAGTTGATTTTTTTTGAGTGTCATAAAATATATTCGCAAATTTCTCTAATTTTTTTTTAAAAAAAAACTCCTTACCTAAAATTCTTGTTTCTTTAAAACCCCTCATACTATTATCAATAATATTATACGTGTTTCTGAGAGCATCTGTTTGGGTTGTACCAAGTTTTATATTTATTGGTTTTAAAAAAATTTCATAAAATAAAAAAATTGGTAAAAAGGTAAAAAAAAATAACAATAAAATTTTATAATTAATTAAACCTAAAAACAAAATTATTACAAAAAAGATTATTAATTCACATAATATTTTTAAGGTTAGTTCAATATTTCTTACACATTCCATACTAAGTTCTCTAAGATTTTTTATATAATCGCTAGTTGACCTGGAAATATGATCTTCATATTTCATGTTCTGATATAAATCTAATAATTTAACCTGTAAAATTGCAAATTGTTTATATGAGAAACTTGATATCAACCAACGAATTAAAATTGTTATAACAGTTTTAAGAAAAAAAATTAAAATTAAAAATACTGTTAAAAAAAAAATTAAATTTTCACGTGTTAAATTTTTAAAAAAGTCTAAATTTATAGGTAAAAAATTTAATGAATTTTCTTGTATATTTAAAATTTGAGAAACATAGGGTATTATTAAACCTAAGCTAAGAATATCAGCAAAGCTTGAAACTAACATAAGTAAAACTAAAAAAAATAAATAGCTTTTTTTTGTTTCTGTTACAGAAATAATGCTTAGAAAATTCTTAAAGTTTTTTATCATTTAATTTTTTTATTTGATTTATCTAATTCTTTTTTAAGCTCGTCATATTCTTTCATTTTTCTTTTCATAAAACTTATCGTCAGCTTAGTCCTTTCAGCAATACCTTTGGGAGTAACAACATATTGTAGGTAATTAATTTTATCTTTTTTTTTTTGAAAATTTTTTAATTTTACTAACCCCTTTTTTTTTAAAGCTTTTATACAATAGTTAAGCTTTCCTAGACTAAATCCTAATTCATATGCCAATTCTCTTTGTGATGTTTTAGGTTTTTTTTGAATTTTTCTTAAAACTTCAAATTGGTCTTGATTATTTTTAAAAATGTTCATTTTTTGAACACTTATAACGTTCAAATTTTGAACAGTAAAGAAAAATCAACAATAAAGTTTACAATCATAAAATTCAGGGTTATCTTCCAGAAATTGTTTATTTTTTTTTAAATAAAATTGATCTATATGGAATTTTTTACTTATCCTGCTTTGTTAATAACAATCATATTTTTTATTGGTTTAATTTTATTTGGTAGTTTAATAAAATATCATTTTGATGGTGGAAGAAAATATCAACTTCTAATAAAGATTTCTTTGTTTTTAGCGAACATTCCTATGACTTTAAACAAAATGATTAGATCAAAATCTTTTAATTCGTTAAAACCACCTATCTTAACAAAACACAAAAACAAAAAAAGATTTGAACAATTTGTTCCTTGTAAAAGAGATGGTCTATTAGTGCTACCTAGATATGATCACAGTCTAAACAAAGCTGTTGTTGATGTAATTGATATAAATAATTTTGAAATAATTCACACATATCAACAAAATATTTTAAAAAAAAATAAAAATGAAAATCCAATTAAACTTGAATATTATCATCCTTTAATTTTAGATGATGGATCATTAATTAGCGAAGGTACTTATTCTCCGCTATTTAAAATTAATTTTAACTCTAATTTAAAATGGATTAATGATGAAGTGGTTTTTCATCATAGTAAAGCAATAGATCATGAAGAGAATATTTGGATTCCTGGTAGATTAAAACCTTATTCTAAATATGTTAAGCAATTCCAACACCCAATTCCAGATTTTCGAGATGATGCAATAATTAAAATTAATTCTGATGGCAAAATACTTTATAAAAAAAGTGTAATTGAGATTTTAATTGAAAATAAATTAGGAGATATGGTTAATAAACTAAAAAAAACAGTTTCTGATCCAATTCACTTAAATTGTATTGAGCCAGCACTTGTAGACTCTAGATATTGGAAAAAAGGAGATCTATTTTTAAGTTTAAAACATCATTCTGCAATCGTTCTTTACAGACCAAATACAAATAAAGTGATTGATTATATAACTGGTCCTTTTGCACAACAACACGATGTGGATATTATTTCAGAGAAAGAAATATCTTTGTTCAATAATAATAACTTTTTTACTGATAATGAGTATTCAGAAGTTTTGATTTATAATTTTGAAAAAAAAGAATTTAGAAAATTATTTAATGATCAACTAAAAAAAGAAAATTTTAAAACATATTCTTCAGGTATGTCTCAAATATTAAATGATGGAGCATTAATGGTTGAAGAAGAAAATCATGGAAGAATTATTCTGTTTAATAACAAAGGCGTAAAAGAGTGGGAATTTATTAATAAAGACCAAAATCAAAAAATTGGTTTAATTAGTTGGAGCAGGATTATAGAAGATCAATTATTTATTAAAAAATTTAAATCACTAGTTAAAAATGAAAAAAGACAAATTATATAAAATTAATACTTCTAAGTTATGGAATAGCTATAACTATGTTAAAAAATATAATGATTTTAAATATACTAAAAGTGACGGTAATACTTATTATATGAACTCCAGACGGGATGGAGTATTAAAATATTTAAATAGTTTAAATCTCTCAAACAAAAATACTATCCTTGAATTAGGATATGGAGCTGGACAGAATGCTCGTTATTTTATCCCAAAATGTAGAAAGTATATTGGAGTAGATATTTCATTACCACTTGCAAAATTTGCAAGAAACAAAAATAAAAAATCGGTAAATAATGGAAAAGCTAAATTTTTAGTTGGTTCGATGGACAAAAAACTTAAAATTAAATCTAATTCAATTGATGTGATTATAATTGTTGGTGCATTACAATATGTGATAAATATTAATTTTTGCATGAATGAATGTAAAAGAGTTTTAAAGGACAATGGTCATTTAATAATAGCACAAACAAACACTTTTCAGATAAATGAAATGATTCATCCAAGAAAATTTTTAATTAATTTTTCAAAATTTTTGATAGATGAACATCATCAATACTCACATTCTGATACAATTAGATCTTTACTTCTAGAGACTAAATTAAAGAGATATTTCAAAAGATATAAAAATTCCTGGTGGATTAATAGTTGGCTTTTTACCTATGGATGGAATGATGTTTGGAAATTTGAAACAAATAGAAGACTCTTGTCACATGGAAGATTAAAAAATATCCTTAAAACTAATAATTTTTTTATTAAAAAATCTTGTGGATTTCCTTTTTTTTATAATAACAAAAATATTTTAACAAAAATAATATTACCAATTTTTGATAGAATATTAATGGTATTGAATAAAATATTTATTTTCTCTTTTTTTTTAAAATATATAGCTGGAAGCAATATTTTTCTTTGTAAAAAGAAGGCAAAAATTTAATGATACAAGGAATAATTTTAGCTGCTGGGAGAGGTTCAAGATTAGGACACTTAACAGAATATAAACCAAAATCTTTTAATAAATCTGGAAATAAAAGATATATAGATATAATTATAGATAATTTTAATAATAATAATATCAATAAACTAAACATAATTGTAGGTTATAAAAAAAATTTATTTAAAAATTTTCCTTATAAAAAAATTTTTAATCAACAATGGAAATCAAGTAATATTTTTTATTCTTTAAGTAGAGCAAACAAAATATTGAAATTAAATACATGTATAGTTTCATATGCTGATATAATTTATGATAAAGAAGCCATTCAATTATTGATTAAAACAAAAGGAGATATAGTTGTACTTAATAATGCAAATTGGAAAAAAGTTTGGCAACTTAGATTCAAAAATCCATTAGATGATTTAGAAACTTTTAATTATTCAAAAAAAAAAAATGTAAAATACTTAACTGGAATCGGAGAAAAACCTAAATCCATGTCCTTAATAAAAGGTCAGTTTGCTGGTCTTTTTAAAATTACACCACGTGGATGGAAAACAATTTCGAAGTTTATAAAAACAAATAAAGTTGATATAATGAAATTAGATATAACATCTTTTTTTTCACAACTAATAAAAAAAAATAAAAAAATTATTAGAGTTGTAGATTATAGAAAAAATTGGTTTGAAATAGATACGTTAAGTGATTATAAAAATTATAAAATTTATAAGCGAAAAAATCAGAATAAATAAATTATGAAAATTTTTTTAACAGGATCAGAGGGATTTATTGGTTCTCATCTTGCTGAAAAACTAGTTAAAAATGGCCATGATTTAACTTGTTTGGTTTTATATAATTCGTTCAATTCATGGGGTTGGCTAGATAGTATTGATAAAAAGATAAAAAAAAATATTAACATTGTTACAGGAGATGTGCGGGATGAATTTTTTTTGAAACAATTAATAAAAAAAAATACTGATGTTGTAATTAATTTAGCAGCGTTGATTGGAATCCCATATTCATATAGATCACCAAAATCTTATTTTGAAACTAATTCAATTGGTTTAATGAATATTTTAAATTTAACATTAAATTCTAATATAAAAAAAATAATTCATACATCAACCAGCGAAGTTTATGGAACACCTAAATATATTCCAATTGATGAAAAACATTTAGTTTCAGCTCAGTCTCCCTATGCTGCTAGCAAAATCGCAGCAGATCAGATAGCTTTATCTTACAATAAATCTTTTAATTCACCTGTAACTATTTTAAGACCTTTTAATACTTTTGGTCCTAGACAATCTTTGAGAGCTATCATTCCAACTATAATTACTCAAGTTTTAACAAATAAAGTTGTTAAGCTTGGCTCTATATATCCAACTAGAGATTTGACCTATGTTGATGATACCACTGATGCATTTTTGTCTGCATTAAATACAAAAAAAGATATTGGAGAAATTATAAATATCGGCAGTGGTTTTGAAATTTCAGTTAAGGAATTAGTTTTAAAAATCTCAAATATCTTAGGATATAAGATTAGCATTCAAAAAGAGAGTAAAAGAATGAGACCAAAAAAAAGTGAAATAGACAGACTGTTTGCAAATAACAAAAAAGCAAAAAAGATTTTAAATTGGGCTCCTAAATATAAAAAAAAAGGTTTCGAAAAAGGTTTAAGAAAAACAATAGAATGGTTTTCAAAAAAACAAAATATAGATCAATATAAAATAAATATTTTTAACGATTAATTAAGATTTATGAGAAAAATTATTTTAATAGGTGCCGGGGGGCATGCAGAGTCTTGTCTAGATGTAATTCTTTTAACAAAAAAATTTCATGTACTAGGTTTTATCGATAAAAAGAAAAAAAAAAATATTCTAAACTATAAAGTTCTTGGTGATGAAAATTATTTAAAAAAAATAAAAAAAAAGTCATTTGGTTTACATATAAGTTTAGGTTTTATTAAATCTCCAAAAAAAAGAATAAAATTATTTAATGAGTTTAAGAAATTAAAATTTGATTTTCCTGTTATAATTTCTCCACAAGCACAAATTTCAAAAAATGCAAAAATTTTAGATGGAACAATTATACATCATAAAGCAGTAGTTAATTTTGGAGCTAAGATTGGCTATAATAATATTATCAATACATCGGCGATAGTAGAACATGGAGTAAAAATTGAAAATAATTGTCATATATCTACAAGAGCCATTATTAATGGTGGGGTTATTGTTAAAGATAATACTTTTATAGGAAGTGGCGCAATAATCAGGGAAGGGTTAAAAATTGGCAAAAATTGTTTTATAGGAATGGGTAGTATAGTTACTAAAGATCTTAAAGATAACAGTATATTAAAATGAAAATTGGTAATAAAATTTTGATAATTGCGGAGGCTGGAGTTAATCACAATGGTTCTCTGAATAATGCGTTAAAAATGATAGATTTTGCTTCAAAAGCTGGTGCAGATTTTATCAAGTTTCAAATATTTGATCCTGAATCATTAGCAAATACTAATTTAGGATTAGCAAAATATCAAAAAAGAAATTCAGGACAAAATGATCATTTAAAAATGTTAAGAAAGTTAGCTCTTTCAGAAAAAAGTTTTAGAAAAATTTTATTTAGATGTAAAAAAAAAAGAATTAAATTCCTATCAAGTCCATTTGATATTAAAAGTATTGATATTTTAAAAAAATTTAAAATCAACATATACAAAATTCCATCAGGTCAGATTGATGATGTTCCTTATCTAGAACGTATTGGATCTTTTAAAAAAAAAATATTTCTCTCTACCGGTATGTGTGAACTTTTAGATATTAAAAAAGCTCTAGACATTTTGATAAAGAGAGGCACACCAAAAAAAAACATTCAAATCTTACATTGTGTCTCACAATATCCTGCAAAAAATGAAAATTTAAATTTACAATCAATCTCATTTATAAGAGATAAACTTAAATTGCCTGTAGGTTTTTCCGATCATTCACTAGGTTTTGAAGCCTCTCTTGTTGCTATTGGATTAGGAGCAAGAGTAATAGAAAAACATTTTACACTTAATAAAAATCAAATAGGGCCAGATCATAAAGCTAGTTTAAACCAAAATGAACTGATTGAATTTATTAAAAAAATAAGAAAAGCAGAAAAATCTCTTGGAAGTTATTTTAAAAAACCGCATAAAGAAGAGATAGTAAATTTAAAATATATTAGAAAAAAAATTGTAGCCAAAAAAGAAATTTTGCCTGGAGATAAATTTACTAACAAAAATTTAATTACAAAAAGATCTACAGACGGATTGCCAGCTTCTCATTGGAATCAAATTTTAGGAAAAAAATCTAGAAAAAAATATAAATTAAATCAAGGAATAATAATTTAATGAAAATATGTATAGTTACTGGATCTAGAGCTGAATTTTTTATTCTTAAAAATTTAATTATTAAAATACAAAAAAATAAAAAATTTTTTCATAGTTTATTAGTAACTGGATCACATAACTCAAAATTTTTTGGAAATACAATTAAGGACATTAAAAAAGAAAAGATTTTTATTAAAAATGTAATCGATTTAAATATTAAAGGTGACAAGGCAAGTGATATAGCAAAATATTTTTCAATTGGAATACAAAAATTTTCTAAAAGATTCTTAGAAATAAGACCTGATTTTCTTTTGGTGTTAGGTGATAGATACGAAATATATTCAGCAGTTATAGCGGCTTACTTATGTCAAATACCTATAGGACATATTTATGGGGGTGAGACAACCGAAGGCTCTTTGGATGAAGGTATCAGACATTCAATTACTAAATTATCAAATATTCATTTTGTCTCTACTAAAAAATATTTTGATAGAGTTAAACAATTAGGAGAAAACCCAAGGCATATTTTTAATGTTGGTTCAATGGGTATAGAGTCAATTAAAAATCATAAATTATTAAAAAAAAAAGATTTAGAAAAATTGCTAAATTTTAAATTTAATGAAAAAAACATCTTGATGACATTTCATCCTGAAACTACAAAAAGTAAAAAAGAAAATATTTTAAATTTGAAAAAATGTTTAAATTGCTTAAAAAAATTAAACAAAACTTCAATCTTAATTACTATGCCAGGTGCAGATCATAATTATAAAATGATTTATTCAATTTTAAAAAAATTTACAAAAAAAAATAAAAATGCTTTTTTATATAAATCTTTAGGTCATGATTATTATTTTTCAATTTGTAGAATTGTTGATTTAATGATTGGCAATTCTTCAAGTGGAATTATAGAAATGCCAACATTTAAAAAACCAACAATCAACTTAGGAACTAGACAATTGGGCAGAATTCAAGCCAAGTCAGTATTAAATGTTGATTTTGAAGAAAATAAAATATCTAGTGCTATCAAGAAAGCTTTTTCAGCAAAATTTATCAAATCAATATCAAAAATTAATAATCCCTATGAAAAAAATAATAGTTCAGATAAAATACTTAAAGTATTAAGTACAATTAATCTTAAAAAATTAAAAACTAAAAAATTTTTTGATTATAAAGTTATATGAGTAAGAATTTAGATTTATATTCTATAGGCATTGAAAACTCCATAAAAGAGTCAATGATAAAGATAAAAAAAAATGGAACGAGGACTCTTTTAGTTGTAAAAAAAAATAAATATCTACTTGGCACTTTATCAGAGGGCGATATACATTCTGCTTTAATTAAAGATTATAGTCTTAAGTCTAGTATAAAATCTATTTATAATAAAAATCCGAAAAAAATTATCTCTGAAAATTTTAACACCAACAGAGTTAGAAAAATGTTTTTAGATAAGCAAATTGGTATAATACCTGTAGTTGATACAAAAAATTTTGTGAAGAAAATAATTTCTTGGGAAGATATTTTTGGATCTAAAAAAAATTATTCTGAGTTAAGAAAGATTGAAGTTGTGATAATGGCTGGTGGAAAAGGAGAACGATTGAAACCATATACCTCTGTCTTACCTAAACCATTAGTTCCTATAAACAATAAACCAATGCTTGAACACATTATTTCAAATTTTAAATTATTCAATTTTCATAATTTTCACTTAGTACTTAGTCATCAAGCAAATTTAATAAAATCATATTTTAATAATAGTGATCAAAATTTTAAAATTAATTTTGTTACTGAGCCAAAACCTTTAGGTACAGTTGGTGGAATTAGGTATCTTAAAAAAATTAAATCAAATAATTTTTTATTATCTAATTGTGATACTTTATTCAAAATAGATTATATACAACTTTATAATTACCATGAAACTAACAATAATTTTTTAACTTTAGTTGTTTCAAAAGTTCATCATGAGTTTTCTTATGGGTTTTGTAAAGTTACAAAGAAAAGATTAATTTCAATTAAAGAAAAACCAAAACTTGATTTTATTGCTAATACTGGTCTTTATGTGATGAAGAAAGAAATTATTAGATTAATTCCAAAGAACAAAAAATTTGATTTAACTGATTTGATTAACAAGTGTCTTGATTTAAAAAAAAAAATTGGTGTGTATGAAATATCAAGCAATTCTTGGACTGATTTAGGCAAATTATCAGATTTTAGTAAAGCTTTTAAAGATTTTAATTAAATTACGATGTCTTATTTATGTGTTATTTGTGCAAGAGAAGGTTCACAAGGTATTAAAAATAAAGCGTTAGTTAAAATTAATGGTAAACCTCTTCTTTCATTTACTATTAATCAAGCAATCAAATCTAAAATATTTAGTGAAGTAATTGTTTCTACTGACTCAGTCAAAATCCAAAAAGTAGCAAAATTTTATGGTGCTAAAAGTTGGTTTCTGAGACCAAAAAATATCTCTACCAGTAACTCCTCAAAATTATTGGCTATTCGTCATGCATTAATAGAGTCAGAAAAATTTTTTAAAAAAAAATTTAATATATGTTTTGATCTTGACGTTACATCTCCATTACGAAACGTAAATGATATAAAAAAAGCCCTTAAGAAATTTAAAAATGGAAATTATTCAAATCTATTTTCAGTATGTGAGGCTAAAAAAAATCCTTATTTTAATTTGATAGAAAAAAAGAATAACACTTATGTTATTTCAAAAAAAAATAATAAAATGTTCTTTTCAAGACAAAAATCACCAAAAGTTTTTGAAATGAATGCTTCAATCTATATTTTTGATAGAAATTTTTTACTTAAGAAAAGTAAGTTAATTGGTAAAAGAACTTCAGTCTTTTTAATGCCAAGAGAAAGATCTATTGATATTGATGATAAATTTGATTTAAATCTAGTTAAACACATATTAAGAAAATGAAAAAAAATAAATTAGGAAAGTTTAATTTTAAATATAAAAAAGTATTTGTTGTAGGTGGTTCGGGATTACTAGGAAGTGAAATAATCAAGATATTACTAGAAAATCATGCAACAGTTATTAATTTAGATATTACTGATAAAAAAAAAAGTTTAGCGAAAAAATACTTAAAAAATTATTATTATCAAAAATTTAATGCTTCTGATTTAGAAAATCTGGATAATCAAATGAACCTAATCTTAAAAAAATTTGGATGTCCAAATATTTTTATTAATAGTTCTTATCCTGTAACAGCAAATTGGAATCTAAGCTCTTTTAAAAAAAATAAACTTTCTATCTTAAGGAAAAATGTTGATATTCATCAGAATTCATATTGTTGGTCTGCACATAAAATATGCAAGGAAATGAAAGAAAAAAAAATTCTTGGATCAATTGTTTTGTTAAACTCAATTTATGGTTTTTTAGGACAAAACATGACTATATATAAAAAAACAGATATTGAGGAAAATATGAACTACTCAATAATTAAAGGTGGAATTTTGAATTTTTCTAAACAATTAGCTTCTTATTATGGACCAAGTGGTATTAGAATTAATTCAATTTGTTCTGGTGGTGTTAAAGGTCACGTAAAAGGAATTTCTAAAAAACAAGATAAAAATTTTGTTAAAAATTATTCTAAAAATTGCCCAATGGGAAGATTAGCATTACCTGATGAAGTGGCACATTCTGTTTTATTTTTAGCATCTGATGCCTCTTCTTATATTACAGGTACTTCTCTAGTAGTTGATGGAGGGTGGTCTGCAATTTGATGTTTTGGTGTAAAAATTGTTTAAATACTTCTACTAGGCCAAGAATTACTTTTGATAAAAATGGCTTATGTAATGCTTGTCAATGGACTAATGAGAAAAAAAAAATAAATTGGAAAAGCAGACAATCTTTTTTAAAAAAAATTTTCACAAAAAAAAAAGATAATTATGATTGTATTGTTCCTGTAAGTGGAGGCAAAGATGGATCATATGTTGCTTATACTTTGAAGAAAAAATTTAATATCAATCCTCTTTGTGTAACAATAAGACCGCCCTTGGAGCTTGAACTTGGAAATAAAAATTTAATAAATTTTATAAATGCAGGATTTGATCATATTCATGTTAGTCCCAATAATAAAGTTATGAAGGACTTAAATAAAATAGGGTTTAAGGATAAAGGTTTTCCTTATTATGGTTGGTTAATTTCAATTTTAACCTCGGTGTTAAAAATTGCAGTTTCAATGAATATAGATTTAATTGTTTATGGTGAAGATGGTGAAGTTGAGTATGGAGGATCAAACGTAACAAAAGATAAGCCTTTTTTTGATGCGGTATACGCTAAAAAAATATATTTTGAAGGAGGTTATGATAAAGTTTTAAAAAAAATTAAGGCAAAAGAGTCAGAAAAAGCTTTCTTTAAGTTTCCAGAAAATGAAAAGTTAAAAAAGATAAAACTTACTCACTGGTCATATTTTGAAAATTGGGATCCATATAGGAATTATTTAGTAGCAAAAAAATATTGTGGTTTAAATGAACATACCGAGTCAAATGCGAGTACTTTTACTAATTTTGCTCAAAATGATCAAGCATTATATGTTTTACATACTTATATGATGTATCTTAAATTTGGTTTTGGAAGGGCTACACAGGATGCTGGTATTGAAATTAGAAGAGGAGCGATGACCAGATCACAAGGTTTAAATTTAGTAAAGATGTATGATAATTATTTTCCTAAGAATTTTATAAATTTATATTTAGATTATTATAAAATTTCTTTAAGTCAGTTTAATTATATTATTGATAAATGGGCAAATAAAAAACTCTTTAAAAAAAATAAAGGGATTTGGGAACCAAAATTTTCTATAAAATGAAATCTAAAACTGTTACGATAATTGACTATGGCATGGGTAATATAGGTTCTTTATCAAATGCATTTAATTATTTAGGTGCAAAAGTAAAAATTTTGAGTGATCCATATAAAATTGAAAAATCAAATATAGCAATATTGCCTGGTGTAGGATCTTTTCATAAAGCAATGAAAATAATTAAAAAAAATTCTATTGATAAGGCAATAGATAATATTATTTCAAAGGGGGACTATCTTTTTTGTATATGTCTAGGTATGCAACTTCTAGCTTCAGGAAGTTTTGAAGACAAGTTTACAAAAGGTCTAGGAATTATACCAAATCAAGTAGATAAATTTACTTTTAAAGAAACAAAAAACAAGATTCCTCATGTTGGATTTAATCAAGTTTTTTTTGAGAAAGGAAATAAATTATTTAAAGGACTTTCATCAGGAACAGATTTTTATTTTGTTCACTCTTACAGAATGTTACCTGAAAAAATGAAAAAAAATATTTCCAGAACAAATTATGGGGTTAATTTTATGTCATCATTAGTAAAAGATAATATTTACGCAACCCAATTTCACCCAGAAAAGAGCCAATCAAATGGAATTAAATTATTAGATAATTTTTTAAAAATTACACAATGATTAAAAAGAGACTAATTTTTACCTTATTATTTGAAAAAGACTCTTTTTTCTTGAGTAGAAATTTTAGACTTCAAAAAATAGGAAATTATGATTGGTTAAAAAAAAATTATGACTTTTCAGTAATAACAGAATCCGTAGATGAAATTATTTTGTTAAATGTTTCAAGAGATGAGAATGAAATTCAGAATTTTTGTGAAATAATTAAAACTTTCACTAAAGAATGTTTTATACCCATATCTGCTGGAGGAAAAATATCTAGTTTAGATGTTGCAAAAAAATATATTCAATCTGGTGCAGATAAATTAGTTATAAATAGTAATCTGTTTAAAAAAAATTTACTAAAAAAAATTGCTAATACTTTTGGAGAGCAAAGTATAGTTGGGTCTTTGGACTATATGAATATAAATGATAATTTTATATTTTATAAGAAAAATGGAAGTACAAAAATAAATATTAAAACTAAAAATATATTTGATACATTAGCTAAATTGCCAATTGGTGAGATAATTTTAAATTCTATTGATATGGATGGGACTAGTAATGGTTTTGATTTTTCAATTTTAAAAAGAATTCCTAAAAATTTTCAAAAACCTATTATATACGCAGGCGGTGCAGGAAATTATAAACATTTATTAGATGCATTTAAAAAAAAAGAAATTGACTCAATTTCTACAGCTAACCTATTAAATTTTGTTGGAGATGGCTTACAAGAAGCAAGAAAACAGTTAATTAAAAAAAATATCAAATTAGCTAAATGGATTTAACATGATTGAAAAAATTATAATTATTGGTTCAGGATCTATCTCAAAAAAACATAAATTAGCTATAAAAAAAATTCGAAATAAAGTTAAATTAAAAGAAATCTCTTCACGAGAATTTGAAAAACTAGGAAAGAAAGAAATTGAAAAATTAATATCATTTAAACCTGAATTAATTATTATTTGTTCGCCTACCTCAAAACATTATAGTCATTTCAAGCAAATTGAAAAAAATTTTAAAAATATTAAAGTTTTAATTGAGAAACCTATTTTTGAGAAATTTTATAAAGTTAAAAAAAAATTAAAAAATAACTATTATATTGGTTACAACTTAAGATTTTATCCAGTTTTATTATTTTTAAGAAAATTCCTAAAAAATAAAAAAATATTTTCAATAAATGTCACCTCACATTCATATTTACCCGAATGGCGAAAAATTGATTATAGAAAATCTGTATCTGCAAAAAAAAAATTAGGAGGAGGCATCTTATTAGAGCTTAGTCATGAACTCGATTATTTAAACTGGATTTTTAAAGAAATAAAAATAATACATTCATTTAATCGAAAAATCTCTAAACTCGAGATAGATACAGATGACGTTCTAAATATAATTGGTCAAATTAATAAAAGTATTTTATTTACTTTAAATATGAATTTTTTTTCTAAAATTCCAACAAGGTCAATTAAAATTGATGGAAATAATTTTAGTCTTAATGCAGATT
>CACFSG010000003.1 GCA_902568875.1 uncultured Pelagibacteraceae bacterium | reverse complement strand
TTCTGATTATAATTCTAAAAATAAAAAATTTTTTAATAAAATAACTTTTAAAAGTTTTGTTAATAAAATTTTTGTAGTTTATTTTGGATAAATCATTTTTTTTGGATTAACAATTCGATTGAAATCATTTTCGTTAATTAATTTAGTTTTTAAAGCTTCCTCTTTTAATGTTGTACCTTTTTTTAAAGCTGCTTTCGCTATTTTTGCTGCATTGTCATAACCAATGTAAGGCGTTAAAGCCGTAACTAACATTAATGAATTATCTAAAAATTTTTTAATTTTAATTTTGTTTGCTTTTATTCCTTTCACACAATATAGAGAAAAATTTTTTGTACTGTCCGCAAGTAAATCAATAGATTGTAAAATATTATCTGCAATTAATGGTTTGAAAACATTTAATTCAAAATGTCCTTGTGAACCTGCCATTGTAATTCCATTGTGATTTCCAATAACTTTAACACATACCATTGTTACTGCTTCTGATTGAGTTGGATTTATTTTGCCAGGCATAATTGATGAACCAGGTTCATTAGCAGGTAAAATGATTTCTCCATATCCTGCTCTTGGACCAGATCCTAAAAATCTAATATCATTAGCAATTTTCATTAAACAAACTGCAGTTGTATTTAATGTACCTGAAAAGTTTACAATTTCATCATGCGCCGCTAAAGCTGCGAATTTATTTTTGGTTGGTTTAAATGGCAGTTTAGTAATTTTTTTTATTTCATTTATAATTTTTTTATCAAAACCTTTTTTGCTATTTATTCCAGTTCCGACGGCCGTCCCACCTTGAGCTAAAGAATAAATTTCATTTAAAGAATTTTTAATTCTAAAAATACAATTTTCCAATTGAGATTGATATCCTGAAAATTCTTGACCTAAAGATAAAGGGGTTGCATCCTGAAGATGAGTTCTACCAACTTTAATTATATTCTTAAATAGAGAAACTTTTTTTTTTAATTCTTTATTTAATAATTCTAGTGAGGGTAATAATTTATTTTTAGTTTCAATAGCTATAGCTATGTGCATTGCTGTAGGAAAAACATCATTTGTAGATTGGGATTTATTAACATGATCATTTGGATGTACTGGTTTTTTTTTACCTTTTTTACCTCCTAGAATTTCAATTGCTCTATTAGCTATAACTTCATTAACATTCATATTAGTTTGAGTACCTGATCCAGTCTGCCAAACTTTTAAAGGAAAGTGATTTTCTAATTTACCAGATATTACTTCATTAGAAGCTTTTATAATTGCTTTAGAAATATTTGGTAAAATTTGTTTTTCTTTACCATGAACTATTGCGGCAGCTTTTTTAATTATTGCAATAGATTTAATTAAAATTGGTCTAACTAAAAATTCACCTATATCAAAATATTTTTTTGATCTTTGCGTTGAAGCACCCCAATATTTATCATTTGGGACATTGATAGGACCAATACTGTCAAATTCTTTTCTTAATTTCATTGATTAATAAGTAATTAATAAATTATTATAAATATACATTAATTTTATAAAACTTACAGGAGCAATATGTCAAATTTTAGTAAGGTGGGAATTTTTATGAAAACTTTTGGACAAGAAGTTAAAGATAAACCTTCATTTAGTACAGATAAAATCAATAAACTTAGGATTGATTTGATTAAAGAGGAGCTTGATGAACTTACAGAAGCTATAAAAAACAAAGATTTATTAGAGGTAGCTGATGCGTTAACAGATATTTTGTATGTTACTTATGGTGCAGGACATGCATTTGGAATTAATTTAGATAAATGTTTTAATGAGGTTCAAAATTCAAATATGAGTAAATTGGATGAGAATGGAAAGCCAATTTATAATGAGTCAGGAAAAGTTATGAAAGGGCCAAATTATTTTAAACCGGATCTTTCAAAATTTCTTAATTAAAATTCTAATTTTAAATCTATTCCAATAACACTATGAGTAATACTGCCAATAGAAACTCTATCAACACCAGTGGCTGCAATTGATTTAACTGTTTTTAAATTAATATTTCCTGAAGCTTCTGTTTCATAATATTTTTTTGCAAGTTTAACACCCGTTTTAAGATTTTTAATATTCATATTATCAAATAAAACAGTGTTAAATTTCAAACCTATTATTTTCTTGAGTTGTTTTAAATTATCAACTTCTACAGTAATTTTTTTATTTTTTTTATTTTTTATAGCCAAAGAGATTAATTTTTTTATATTTGAGCTAGCAACATGATTGTCTTTAATTAAAAATTCATCACTTAAGTTGAACCTATGATTAGTTCCACCACCTAATTTTACTGCGTATTTTTGGATAACTCTTAAATTTGGAATAGTTTTTCTTGTACAACAAATTTTACATTTTTTTCCAGCTAATTTAACGAATTTATTTGTTTTAGTAGCTATGCCAGAAATATGAGATAAAAAATTTAAGGCAACTCTTTCAGCAATTAATATGCTTTGAGCATTACCTTCTATGGTTGCAATCAATGTATTTTTTTTTATTAATGAACCATCTTTTTTTTTAACAACAAATTTAATTTTATTATCAATTAAAGCAAATGTATGTTTTGCAAACGATAAACCACCTAAGATGGCATTTTGATTTGATATTAGTTTAGCTTTTACAATTTTTTTATTTTTAATTAAGTTTGAAGTTATATCTCCTGATGGATATAAATCTTCATTGAGTGCAAGCTTTACTGTATTCTTTATAAAATTTTTACTTAATTTAATTTGAGCCACAAAAAATTATCTACCAACAGCAACCATTTTTTCAACTGATAACCTTGCTTTATTGATTGTTTCTTGATCCATCATAATTTCACCAGTTTCATTTTCTAAGCAATCTAAAATTTTTGGTAAAGTTATTTTTTTCATATGAGGACAAAGATTACATGGTCTGATAAATTCTACATTAGGATTTTCTACTTGAATATTATCACTCATTGAACATTCAGTAACCATCATAACTTTTTTTGGTTGATTATCTTTCACATAATTTATCATGCCAGAAGTTGAGCCTGCAAAATCACTTGCTTTAATTACTTCTGGTGGGCATTCTGGATGGGCAATTATTTTAATTCCTGGATTATTTTTTCTAATATTATTTATTTCATTTTCATTAAATTGATCATGAACTATACAAATTCCTTTCCAAGATATAATTTCAACATTGATTTGAGAAGCTACGTATTTTGCAAGATAGTCATCAGGTAAAAAAATTACTTTTTTAACTCCTAATGATTTAACAATTTTTACAGCATTAGCAGAGGTACAACATATATCTGTTTCAGCTTTAACATCAGCAGATGTATTTACATATGAAACAACAGGCACTCCAGGATATTTTTCTTTAAGAAGTCTAACATCTTTTCCGGTAATTGATGATGAAAGTGAACAGCCAGCTTTCATGTCTGGTAATAAAACTTTTTTATTTGGACTCATTAATTTTGCGGTCTCAGCCATAAAATGAACTCCAGCCATAACGATTATATTTGCTGATGTTTTTGAAGCTTCTACGGCAAGCGCCAAAGAGTCAGCTGAAAAATCTGCGATGCCATGATAAATTTCTGGTGTTTGATAGTTGTGAGCAAGGATAACAGCGTTCTTTTCTTTTTTTAATTTATTAATTTTATATATATAAGGAGCATGCACTGACCATTCTATTTCAGGCATGACCTTTGATATTTTTTGATAAATTGGATCTGTAGTTTTTTTTACTTCTTGATTAAATTCCATAACAAAATTTATCAATTTGAAACCTTCTTGTCATTGATTTAATGTGAGTTATATTTACTGCGGCCATGCTGAAATTGGTAGATAGGCACGGTTGAGGGCCGTGTGGACCTAGTTCATAAGAGTTCGAGTCTTTTTGGCCGCACCAAAAACTTAAATTTTTAGCCATTGTGGTATAAAAATTTTAAATGATGAATTTTTAGTTTTAAATATTTGATCTTTATCAAAATTTATATCCAAATATTTGATTAGTGCAAAAGGGTATTTTTCGTTAATTAAAACTTTTCCAATTTCAACATCATTATTATAAATTTTTTCATTTTCAGTTAGTTTTCCATTAATAAGTTTTATTGGCAACAATCTTTTGGAAAGTTTATTTTTTAATTTTATTCTGGCAGTGTTTTCTTGACCAACATAACATCCTTTTTTAAAATCAATTCCATTTAATTCTTCATAATTACATTCAATACCAAATAATTTATTTTTTAATTTATTTAAGTTTTTTGGAACAATTCCAAGTTTATGACTTTGGTTATAATAATTTTCAATTTTATCTTCTTTTAAATTAAGTTTTTTTAGAGATAAATAAAGTTTCTCTAAATTAATAATTAATCTAGCACCTAAATTTTTATTTCTTGGATCTAAAATGATTGGATCTTCTCTGTATTTGATAGTATAACCTAAGACATCTTCTGTACTTTCAATAGATAAATATTTTTCATATCCAAAGCTTGCAACAACGAATTCATTACTTAAATTTAAAATTTCTATTTTTGATCTAATTTTATACAAATTAAATTGTTTAAATATTTCCTCAGATTGTGATTTCTCACAATCAATAAAGTAACCTGATTTATGTTTAACAACTATGAATTCATATAAAAATTTTCCCTGTGGTGTTAATAAAGAGGCAAAACAACTCGATTTATCTGTAACTTTATTAATGTCATTACTAATAAGGTTTTGTAGGAAATCTTTTGCATCTAAACCATTTATGTAAAGTATGGCTCTATCTTCTAATATATAAAAGCTATTATTCATATTTGCTTGAAACCAATTTTTAATATAATTACTTTTTGCGCAAATGTTAGATCTAATAATTAAAAATGGTAAATGCTATATTGATGGTGAACTTAAAGACTTAGATGTTTCTATTAAAGATGGAAAAATTCAACACATTGGCCAAATTTCTGAAAGTGCTAAAGATATTATAGATGCCAAAGACCTAACTGTTTTACCTGGTTGTATAGATACTCAAACTCATTTTAGAGAACCTGGATCAACAGATACTGAAGATTTACATTCTGGAAGTAGAGCTGCAGTTGCTGGCGGAATAACAGCAGTATTTGAAATGCCTAATACTAATCCACCAACATCAACTAAAAAAGAATTTCAAAAGAAATTAGATCTAGCAAAAAATAGAATGTACTGTAATTATGCTTTTTACTTTGGTGCAACTGCTGATAATGCAGACGAATTAGCAGATTTAAAAAATTTAGAGGGTTGTTGTGGAATTAAACTTTTTGCAGGATCTTCTACTGGAAATCTCTTAGTTGCAGATGAAAAAGATATTGAAAAAGTATTTCAAAACAGTTCAAAAGTAGTTGCGGTTCATTCAGAAGATGAAGAAATTTTAAATATAAATAAAAAATTAATTGAAAAAGGCAATGTTCATTCCCATCCAATTTGGAGAAGTGATGAATGTGCAATTTCTTCTACAAGACGAATAGTCAGAATAGCTGAGCGTTATAATAAAAAAGCTCATGTTCTTCATATAACTACTAAGCAAGAGATTGATTTTTTATCACAACATAAAGGGAATATTACTTTTGAGATCACACCTCAGCATTTAACAATTTATGCACCAGATTGTTATGATAAACTTGGTACATACGCTCAAATGAATCCTCCTATAAGAGATAAATCTCATTATGATAGATTATGGTACGCAGTTAAAAATAATTTAAATGATACTATAGGCTCGGATCACGCACCACATTTAAAAGTAAATAAAGATAAAGAATACCCAAATTCACCATCAGGTATGCCTGGTGTTCAAACTCTAATGCCAGTTATGTTAAATCATATTAACGAAGGAAAATTATCTCTTAAACAATTGATAGATCTTGTGTGTGAAAATCCTGTTAAAATTTTTGGAATAAAAAATAAAGGTTTTATTAAAGAAGGATTTGATGCTGATTTTACAATTGTAGATATGAATAAAAAAATTGTAATTAAAAACAACAATATTGAAAGCAAATGTGGATGGTCTCCCTTTAATGGATTTGAGTTTAAAGGGACTCCTGTTTCTACAATAATTGCTGGAAAAATAAAAATGCAGGAAGGTAAGATTTTAGGAGATCCAGAGGGAACTCCTTTAGAGTTTAACTAAGTTTTATAGTAAAGCTATTGACAAGTACAACGCCAATTACAATTAGAAATAATCCTAAAATTGCCTGCCAAGCTAAAGTTTGTTTAAAAAAGATATAACCTAGTATTGCAATAGTAAATATTCCAAGTCCACTCCATGTAGCATAAACTATTGCGATAGGAAGTTTGTTAACTACAAATGTAAGTAAATAAAAAGCACATAGGTAAAATATTGCAAGAAAGGTTGTTGGAAGTAGCTTTGTGAAGTTTTGAGATACCGGTAATAACATTGTGCCTGCAACTTCACAAAAGATTGCACCAATAAGAAATAAATAAGTTTTAACCATTTTTTAGAATATTGTTTTTTATAAGATCTTCTTTAATTTCATCTAAGATTGCTGGATCGTCAATTGTTGGCGGCATCTTATATTCAACGTTATCTGCGATTTTTCTTATTGTACCTCTTAATATCTTCCCTGATCTTGTTTTTGGTAGTCTTTTGATAACAATAGCAATTTTAAATGCAGCAACAGGACCGATTTTATCCCTTACCATTTGAATACATTCTTTAGAAATGGTCTTATTATCTTTATCTACTCCAGCTTTTAAAACAATTAAACCAATAGGTAATTGGCCTTTTAATTTGTCTGCTATTCCAAGAACAGCACACTCCGCAACTGATTGATGTTCAGATAAAACTTCTTCTATAGCACCAGTAGATAGTCTATGACCAGCTACATTAATAATGTCATCTGTTCTAGACATAATCCAAATATAACCTTCCTCATCTATATGTCCTGCATCGTAGGTTTGATAATATCCTTTATAATTACTCATGTAATTTTCTTTATATCTTTGATCAGCATTCCAAAGTGTTGGGAAAGTTCCTGGTGGTAAAGGTAATTTAACAACTATATCTCCCATTTCATTTGGCTTAGCTAAAGTTTGATCAGATTTAATAATTTTAACATCGTATCCTGGAACAGCTTTACAAGCTGATCCATATTTAGTTTTCATCATTTCAATTCCAGTACAATTAGAGCTTATTGCCCAACTAGTTTCTGTTTGCCACCAATGATCAATTACAGGAACGTTTAATAAATTTTCAGCCCATTTAATTGTATCAGGATCTGCTCTTTCACCAGCAAGAAAAAGACTTTCAAATTTACTAAGATCATATTTAGAAAAAAACTTCCCCTCTGGATCTTCCTTTTTTATTGCTCTAAAAGCAGTAGGAGCAGTGAATAATGATTTTACTTTATAATCAGAAATAATTTTCCAAAATGCTCCTGCATCAGGAGTTCCAACCGGTTTTCCTTCAAACAATACTGTTGTACATCCTTTGAACAAAGGGGCATAAACAATATAAGAATGTCCAACAATCCAACCAATATCGCTTGCAGACCACCAGATATCATCTTCATTAATGTTATAAATATTTTTCATAGTCCACTTTAAAGCTACAATGTGCCCACCAATGTCTCTTACTATACCTTTAGGTGTTCCTGTTGTACCTGAAGTATAGAGAATGTAAGCAAACTCATTTGAATTCATTTCAACACAATCAATTTCTTTTGCATTTGAGACAGCTTCTTCCCAGCTAATTTCATTTGGAATATTTAATTTTACTTCATGACCTTGTCTTTGAAATAATATCATCTTACTGATTTTATGTTTAGCTTGCTTGACTGCTTCATTAACTAAAGGTTTATATTCAACTGTTCGCCCTGGCTCAAAACCACATGAAGCTGTAACTAATAATTTTGCTTTACTATCATCTATTCTACTAGCAAGTTCATTAGAAGCAAAGCCACCAAAGACTACAGAATGAATTGCACCAATTCTTGCACAAGCAAGCATTGCAATAACTGCCTCTGGTATCATAGGCATATAGATGATCACTCTATCGCCCTTATTAACACCTTGGTCTTTAAGTGCCCCTGCAAATTTTGAAACTTTTGACCTTAATTTTTCGTATGTAAATTTACTTTTGTTACCAGTTATAGGACTATCATATATTAATGCTGTTTTTTTACCTTTACCTTGATCAATATGAATATCTAAAGCGTTATAACATGTATTAGTTACACCATCTTCAAACCACTTGTAGAAAGGTGGATTAGATTTGTTTAAAATTTTTGTAGGTTTTTTAAACCAAAAAACATCATTAGATGCCTCTTTCCAAAAATTTTCAGGATTTTTTATTGATTGCTCGTATATTTTGTTAAATTTATCTGACATTTAAATTTGATTCGTATTTAAACATTTGTTTGATTTTTAAAGTATAAATTGCATTTAATTTTAAAAAGTAAGCAAAATCAATGTTTATTAATGATAATTTTGACTTCAATAATCTGTTTTAATTTGGTATTTAACGACAACTTTGGCTTAGGTAATTCTAAGCCTAGTTTATATAAACTAAACAAGTAAAAACTAACTAAAGAGGGAGTTTTTTATGAAAAAACTTAAATTGTTTGCTCTTACAGCTGTTGCCCTAATGGGTATAACAGGTGTTGCAAACGCAGAAACAGTCCTTTTGGCGTCTGACGACTTTGTTGGAATTTCCTTTTGGGTAATTTCAATGGGTATGTTAGCTGCTACTGTATTTTTCTTTATGGAAAGAAGTACTGTAGCTCCAGGCTGGAAAACGTCTGTAACTGTAGCTGGTCTTGTTACTGGTATTGCGTTCATTCACTACATGTATATGAGAGGTGTATGGGTACAAACAGGAGATTCACCAACAGTTTATAGATATATTGACTGGTTAATTACTGTGCCATTACAGATGATAGAATTCTATTTAATTCTAGTAGCTGTAAGAAAAGCAAACTCTGGAATTTTTTGGAGATTGTTAATCGGTTCATTAGTAATGCTATGCGGTGGATACTTAGGAGAAGCTGGATACATCAACGCTACATTAGGTTTTGTAATCGGAATGGCAGGTTGGGTATACATTCTTTATGAAGTATTCTCAGGTGAAGCTGGTAAAGCTGCTGCTAAGAGTGGAAACAAAGCTCTTGTAACTGCATTCAGTGCAATGAGAATGATTGTAACTGTAGGTTGGGCAATTTACCCATTAGGTTATGTATTTGGTTACTTAACAGGTGGTGTAGATGCTAATTCGCTTAACGTAGTTTACAACTTAGCTGACTTTATAAACAAAATTGCATTCGGTCTAGTAATCTGGGCGGCTGCAGCAAGTTCAGCTGGGGCAAGAAGCAGATAGTTACTGTTTAAATTAAATTTATAATAGGGCGAGTATGTTTTACATACTTGCCCTATTTTTTTTCACTCTTATATATATTTAATGCCTAAAATTACGTACATAACTCATGACAATCAAAATTATACTATTGATGTTCAAAATGGACTAACTGTCATGGAAGGCGCTATTCAAAATGATATTCCAGGAATAGATGCAGATTGTGGAGGTGGAATGGCATGTGCAACTTGCCATGTTTATGTCAAAGAAGAATGGTTTGATAAACTTTCAAAAAAAGAAGATGGTGAAGAAGATATGCTTGATATGGCATTTGAACCAAAGAAAAATAGTAGACTAAGTTGCCAACTAGTAGTCTCAGATGAAATTGATGGACTTATAGTTAATATTCCATCAAAGCAAGGTTAAATGAAAAAAACAGATGCATTGATAATTGGAGCAGGACCTACTGGTCTATTTACAGCTCATCAGTTAAAATTAATTGGACTTGATTGTGAGATAGTAGACAACCTAGATAAAATTGGTGGACAATGTATTGAACTTTATCCTGATAAACCAATTTATGATATTCCTGCAATAACAGAATGTACTGGAGAAGAATTAACAAATAATTTAATTAATCAATTAAAGCCTTTTGATATTAAATTTCATTTAAATGATAGAGTAAATGAAGTTAAAAAAGAAAATAATAATTGGATCGTTAAAACAAATAATGGAAAAATTTTTTCAACGCCAAATGTAATTATTGCTGGAGGTGTAGGTTCATTTGAGCCAAGAAAGTTTGGCCCAAAAGAGTGTGAAAAATTTGAAAATAAATCATTATTTTATTCTGTAAAAGATAAAAAAATATTTGAAGGAAAAATAGTTTCAATTTTTGGTGGTGGAGATAGTGCTTTAGATTGGGCTGTTGAATTATCAAAAAATTCCAAAGTAAATCTAATTCATAGAAGAGATGAATTTAGAGGTGCAGAATCAACAGTAAATAAAGTTAAGGAATTGGCTAAATCAGGAAAAATAAATTTTTTAACAAAATATCAATTAGACAAAGCCAATGGATCTAATCAATTAGAAAGTATTGATATTAAACATGATAATGGCGAGATAAAAAATTTAAAAACTGATTATGTTTTAGGTTTTTTTGGTTTGATTATGCATTTAGGTCCAATCGCAAATTGGGGTCTTAATATTGATAAGAAAAAAATTGAAGTAGATACAGAGAAATTTGAAACCAATCAAAAAGGTATTTATGCAGTTGGAGATATTTGCAATTATCCAGGAAAGTTAAAATTAATTTTATCAGGATTCCATGAGGGAGCGCTAGCTGCAAGAGCATGCTTTAAATTAGCAAGACCTAATGAAAAATATAGATTTGAGTTTACAACAACCTCAACAAATTTGTTAAAAAGACTTGGTAAAAAAAATTGATAGAACTTTTTTCTGCTAATACTCCAAATGGAAAAAAGATAAGCATTATGCTTGAAGAAATTGGTTATGATTATAAAGTAACTAAAATTAATCTTGAAAAAGGTGAACAGTTTGAGCCAGATTTTAAAAAAATAAGTCCGTTAAGTAAAATTCCAGTAATTATTGATCATAAAAATAATTATACTGTGTTCGAGTCTGGTGCAATTCTAATTTATTTAGCGGAACAAAGTGGAAAATTTTACGATAAGAAAGATCAATTACAAATTAATCAGTGGTTAATGGCTCAAATGGGTTATGTGGGACCGATGCTTGGACAACATCATCAATTTCATCATTATAATCCAGGAAAAAGCAAATTTGGAGAGGATAGATATTTTAAAATTTCAAAAAGAATTTATCAAGAGCTTGATGAAAGATTATCAGTATCAAAATTTTTATCAGGAGAAGAATATACAATTGCAGATATAGGAACATTTCCATGGATTGCTCGACATGAATGGCATGACATAGGATTATCTAAATATAAAAATCTTACCAGATGGTATAATGAAATTTCAAAACGTGATGCAGTAATAAAAGGTTTTGCCTTTATGGATAAAAATGAGTTTCCACCGAAACCTTAATTAATTCATTGAATTTAACAATCTAAACAATGAAGTTATAATACCATGGCCTGATAATTCTATGGCAAGAACAATAATAACAATTAAAATTATTTTTTTATTCATCTGCATGAACTTTTTCATTTTTTTCATGTTTTTCTTGAGCAGCAATTGTATATTTTGCAACTGGTCTAGCCATTAATCTTTTAAGTCCAATTGGTTCAGCTGTATCTAAACAATAACCATAAGTACCATCTTTAATTCTCAACAAAGCTTTATCAATTTCTGAAATCAGTTTGATTTGTCTATTAATTGATTTCATTTCAACATTTTTATCTGTATATGAGCTTGCTTGGTCAACTATATCAGCCGAAATACTATTATCGTCCATGCTTCCGTTATAAAGAGCTTCATTATTAGCTCGAACCAACTCTTTTTTCCATTCTTGCAATTTCATTCTAAAAAAGGCTTTATGTTTTTCACACATATATTTTTCAGTATCTTTCGGAATATAAATTTTAGAAATTTTTATTGGACTTTTATTAGTTTCTTTTGATTTAGTAACTGTTTTTATTTTGGGTTTTTTATCAGTTTTATTTTTAGTTTTTGTATTTTTTTTTTTTACTTTGCTGGTTTTAGGCATATTTTCAATTTGAATTCGAGGGAGTATATTCAGCAAAATAGGGGTGTCAAGTAACCTTAATTATTGTAAATATTTACTTATGAATGTTTTAAATAGAAATATTAATAATATATTTTTTATTTTTATTTTAATACATTTAGTAATTTGGACACTTGTTCCATCTTTAACGAATAAAAATTTACCTTTAGATACTATAGAAGCACTTGCGTGGGGAAGTAATTTAGATTGGGGATTTAATAAACACCCACCAATGAGTGCTTTTTTTCCTGAGTTTTTTCATCAAATCTTTGGATCACAAGATTGGGCATATTATCTTTTAAGCCAAATCTTTGTTTTAATTTCTTTTTATTATGTATTTAAGTTTGCATATAAAATTTTTGGGAATATTAAGTTAAGTCTAATTTCAGTATTATTACTTGAATCTATATATTTTTATAATTTTACTACACCTGAATTTAATGTGAATATTTGCCAGTTACCTTTTTGGTCTTTGGTTGTTTATTATTCTTGGAAAATTTATGAAACGAAAGAAATTAAATTTATAGATTGTTTTTTAGTTGGGTTATTTGGTGCAATAGGTTTTTTATCTAAATATTTATTTATCTATTTATTGATATCTATTGATTTGCTATTTTTCTATTTAATTTTTTTTAAAAAAACCAAAAAATTTGATTTTAAATATTTAATCTCTCTAGAAGTTTTTATAGTTTTAATGATCCCTCATTTTATTTGGTTATATAACAATGAATTTATAACAATTTTATATGGTCTAAAAAGAGTCGGCTTAGAACAATCAGGAATTTTAAATCATTTACATTATCCAATAGTATTTTTATTTAAACAAATAGGAATATTAATACCTTTTTTCTTTTTAATATGGTTATTAATAAAAAAAATTAAATTTAAAATTAACTTTAAAGATAAAAAATTACTTTTTTTATTATTTATAAATATTTTTCCTATTCTTTTGATGTTTATTACTTCAGCTGTTTTGGGATCAAAAATTAGAACAATGTGGATGACGCCTTTTTATTTATTTTTTGGAGTATTGTTTGTTTATTTATTTAAATTTCAAATAAACTTAAAAAAGATTAATTCATTTTTATATGGTTTTATATTTTTGTTTTTTTTATCACCAGTAATTTATTCATACGTTTCTATTACAGAAACTGATAAAAGAACTGATTATCCTGGAAAAGAGATTGCAAAAAAAATTCAAACAAAGTGGGATAAAGATTTTGATAAACCAATAGAATTTGTCATAGGAAACGAATGGCATGCAGGAAATCTCTCTTATCATCTTAAATCAAGACCCAAATGGGAAGGATTTATTAATGAAGATATATTTAGTATTGCAAATGAATACCTTTGCGTTGATGATGTTTGTGTTGGCACTTATAAATAAAGATAATGAATAATTTAGACAATATTATTGATTTCATAAAAAAATCTCCAAAAACAGAATTGCATATTCATATTGAGGGCAGTTTGGAGCCTGAATTGATGTTTAAATTATCAAAAAGAAATAAAATTGAAATTCCTTTTAAATCAGTTGAAGAAATTAGATCAGCATATAATTTTACTAATTTGGACTCTTTTTTAAAGATTTATTATGAAGGATCTAATGTCTTAATAAATGAGGAAGATTTTTTTGATTTAACCTGGGAATATATTTTAAGATGTAAGCAAGATAATATAGTACATACAGAAATATTTTTTGATCCTCAATCACATATACCAAGAGGAGTAAATTTTGATAAAATTATTAATGGTATTGATAAAGCTTTAAAAAAAGCTGAGAAAGATTTTAATATTACATCTAAAATTATAATGTGTTTTTTAAGACATTTGGATGAAGAGTCTTGTTTTGATGTATTAAAAAAAGCTTGTAATTATAAAGATAAGATTGTTGGTGTTGGTTTAGATTCATCTGAAAAAGGTAATCCACCAACAAAATTTAAAAGATTATTTGAGCTTGCAATGAAAGAGGGTTTTTTAACCGTGGCTCATGCTGGTGAAGAAGGTCCTCCAGACTATATTTGGGACAGTTTAAATATTTTAAAAGTTAAAAGAATAGATCATGGTGTTCAGTGTTTAAATGATGAAAAATTAGTAGATAAACTAATCAAGGAGCAAATTCCACTTACAGTATGTCCTTTATCTAATATTAAGCTGTGTGTTTTTGATAAACTTGAAAATCATAATCTAAAAAAAATGCTAGATAAAGGTTTAAGAGTAATGATTAATTCAGATGATCCTGCTTATTTTGGGGGATATTTAAATAAAAATTTAATTGAAACATCAAAAGCTTTGGATCTTGATCTTCAAGATATAAAAAAATTAATTAAAAACTCTTTTAAATCTTCATTCCTAGATGAGGAAAAGAAAAAAAAATGGTTAAAAAAAATTAATTAATGAAATTTAAGATTTTAATACCTGTTTATAATGATTGGCAGTCTGTCTCAAAATTATTAGATGATATTAATTTTAATTTATCAAATTTAGATCATGAAATTTCTGTCATCATTATTAATGATGCTTCAAATCATGATCGTAATGAAGAAGAAAAAAATTTTGAAAATATTAGTTCAATAAAGATTTTAAATATGAAGATAAACCAAGGTCATGCAAGATGTATAGCTACAGGTCTAAAATATATATATGAAAAAGAGAATTTTGATTATGTTATTCCAATGGATGGAGATGGCGAGGATAGACCCGAGGAAATAAAAGAATTTATAAATCAAGCTCAAGCTTCTAATGAGAAATCTATTGTTGGTGAAAGAGTTAAGAGATCTGAAAATTTATTTTTTAAAACTTGTTATCAATTACACAAATTAATAACTTTAACTTTTACGGGTAAATCGATTAAGTATGGGAATTTTACTTGTTTAACAAAATCAACCGTTGAAAAAATGATCAATGATAAATCTACCTGGAATAGTTTTTCTGGATCTTTAAGAAAAGTAGAGAGTGAATTAATTTCGATTTCTTCTACACGAGGAACAAGATATTTTGGACCTTCAAAAATGAGTTTTTATAATTTAATCAAACATTCGCTTTCAATTATTAGTGTTTTTAGAAAAACATTTTTAATTCGTTCAGCTTTATTTGTAATTATTTATATTTTATTAATTAAGAGTAATGCTTCTTTAATAACAGCTATACCACTAGTATTTTTATTAATTGCAGTTTATTCAATTTCAAATTTAGCTTTAAGAGAAAATATGGCTGAATTTGACAAAGCTTTATCTAACATAAATGATATTGATAAAATAAAATAGATGAAAAAAATTTTAAGTATATTAATTTTAATTTTATTTTTTAACACTCACTGTTTTTCAGATAATCATAAAACAAATTTTAAAGATATTAAGGGATATAAAAAACAATTTATTTCTATGTCTGAAAAAAAAGTTAATAGAATTAAAGAAGTAAAAGCTTCAGAAGGATTTCCAGTTTATGAAGGAAAAACGAGTATTCAAGTAACAGTTAATAGAGAAGATGCAGGTTGCGGAAAAGGAAAAGCGCAAACAACACAAATTCAATGTGATGGTAGAGGAAACAGAAGTAGACAAGAAATACATCTTGGCAACATGAAATTAAAAAACAAAGAACATATTTTTGAATATGCAGTTTACTTTGATGAAAGTTATGAACCTTTAGAAAAAGGCGCTGTGGTTATAATTGGTCAAATGCATACTGACAACAAAGCAAAAGGTTGTCACAGTTGTTGTCATTTTTGGGCTCAAGATTTTAAATACAAAGGAGAACATTATTACAGTTGGGCAAGTAAAGCAGCCTATTCATCCGAACCTGTAATAATTGGAAAAATTGAAGATTTAAAAGGGAAGTGGACTCATCTAAAATTTCATGTTCTTTGGAAGCTTGATGAAACAGGTAGGTTTAAAATTTATAAAAATAATGAAGTTATAGCTGATCTTAAAAATATAAAAACACTTGCTGATACTTGTACTGGTGGATATATGAAATTTGGAATTTATAGACATCGAACTATTGGTTATTGGAATTCTGATTGGGAAAGTTTACAAGACCAAAGAGTTTATTTAGATAGTATTGTTTTCAGAAAACCTAAAAAAGAAGAAAAATTTAGATAATTCTAATTGCAGGTAGACAATAAAAATAACTAATAACCTAGGAATTATTTATTCAATCATAGATTGATAATATTTTTATAATATTACATTTTTTTTCTTGTCATATTACATAAATATGATATAACATATGATATGTCTATTGAAAACAATAATAAATTTAAAAAATTGGCAAATGCTCGAGTTAATAAGGCCATTAAGCTTATAAAGTTAATAGGAAATTTATCTAATAAGAGCCATTATAGTTATTCAAAAAAACAATCCAAACAAATCATAGATGCCCTTCAGCAAGAGATTAATTTTGTTAAAAACAAGTTTAATAGTCCTGCAGGAGGTAGAGAAGTAAAGGATTTTGAAATTGACTAAACCAAGAGATAGTATCGCCCATAAAGAGAGGCATATAATATTATTAATGGCATGTTATGCTTTAGGTGGATCTAAAAATTCTATTCACAGCGAAGATATAATGAATAAGGCATTTCAATGGAATAAAGAAAAGTTCGGATGGCGAAAACAAACATATAAAAATTACCCTAATACTCTTCCTCTTTCACAAGGATTATTTAAAGCAAGAAAATATGGTTTATTAAAAGGCACATATGATCAGCAATTTTTGTCTAAAGATGGGTGGACTTTAACTGATAAAGGTCTTGAAAAAGCCGAGTCATTATCAAGTTTAGTAAATGTTAAAACATCAAAGAAAACTTTATCTCAATTTCAAAGAAAAGTTCTTTCAGAATTTAAAAAGCATAAAAATTTTGAATTAAAAGGGAAAGATTTTACAATATATCATCTAGCTGATGTCTTAAACATTTCAGTAAACAACCTTCCTTTATTAAATAGCACAATTATTAAAATATACAGATGGGCAAAAATTTCTGATGATCAAAAAGTTTTAGATTTAATAGATAAAAAGATAAAAAAACAAAAAAGTTTTAAGAAATATTTGAAAGAAGTTTTTACAGAAATATGAAAAAAAAAAGAATTCCAGAATGGAAAGATGTAGAGGGATCAAGAAGACAAGCTCAGCTAACAGCATTAGGTTCGATTACGTCTTTAACTCAAGCACTTGTAGAATTGATAACAAATGTAGATGATGCTTATGAAAGATTAAATAAGCCAAATAAAACTTATCAAGGAGATTGTGCAATTTTTTATGATAGAGGAGGTGAGGCTAGATCAACAACTGTAAAAGTTTCAGATAAAGCTGCTGGGATGGACTCAGATAAATTATACTCTGTATTAAAAAAACATGGAGATAAAATCAAAAGTGAGGGTGCTAGCAGAGGATTTTTTGCCAGAGGTTTATTAGATGTATCTTCAATTGCAGATGTATATATTCAAACAGTAAAAGATAAAAAGATATCTACTGGACAAATTAAATATCAAACTTTTCAATATAAAATCGTTGATAGAGATGTGCCTATAAATAAAATTAATCAAACTATCGCTAAAGATATTGAAGGATTTGATTTTCACAAATCAAAAAAATTAAAAAATGGAACAGATATTATTTTAAAAATTCCACCAAATTCACAAATAAATATTCCTCAAGTAAAAACATTAATAGATAATTTAAAAAAACAGTACCAATTAAGAAATATTTTAAGTGATGTAAAAAATAAAGAGTTTAAAAACACTCTTAATTTAGTTTTATTTGATAAGAAAAAAAATAAATATTCAATTACTTTTGCTAGTCCAAAAGCAAAATTAGAAATTGATAAAAAAATAGAATTATTTCCAAAAGAAGGAAAGAAAGTTTTAGCGCATTTTCAATTATACAAAACCGAAAGTCCAATGGAAGAGTCTACACATGAATACAGACATTATGGTATTTTAATTCAAGGAATTAAAGCAATTTACGAAAATTCATTTTTAGATGACACACTTAATAATGAATCAATTTTGAAATCTTATTATGGTGTTTTGAAATGTCATTATATTGACGAATTAGCACATGATTTTGAAGATAAAAGATCAAAAAAGAAAATGTATACAACTGATAATCCAAAACAAATTCATGATCAAGAAAGAAGAAGAGGACTTATTAAAGATCATCCATTTGTAAAGAATCATTTATTTAAAGAACCAATAAAAATTTTAAATGAAATTGTTGTTAAGCATAGAAAAGAATCAGGAAATGATATAACTGATAAAGAAGATTTAGATCAACAAAAGAAAAAATTTGATATTCTTCATCAAGAGTTAAAAAATTATCAAAATTTAAATGGAAAAAAATTACCGTTTGGTAAATGGATGGTATTTCCTAAGGGTTTGAAAATTAAAGAGGGAGAAAAGGGATCTTTTAGAGTTTATACCAATGTATCTGAGGTAGATTTAAAAAGCGAAGTTAGTATTTCTTTTCCTGAAAAATATAAAAATAATATTTTAATCAAAAACTTAAAATCAAAATTTAGAGTTAATCCACTCAGAAACGAGCAGTGTTTTGCATCTTTTGAGTTAGAAGGTATAAAAGAGTGTGATTATTTTGACTTGAATATTAATTATAAAAATAATTTAAAGACTCAAGTCAGAGTTTGTGTTTTTCTTGAAAAAAGTAGAGAATTTAAAAAACAACTTGAATTTGAAAAAGAAAAATATTTCGTAAAAGAAAATTCAGGAAAAAATTTAACAGTTTTTGCTAAATATCCAGAATTTATTGATACAAAAAAGATCAAACTTACAATCTCTAATTTAAATCAAAAAGCTGTGAGCTCAAGTTCTGAAATAACTCTTCATCATGTTGAAGGCACAAATTATTTAAAAGGCTTTTTAAAAGTTAAAGGTTTAAAACTTTTAGATTCATCGATAATTTCTGTTAGTCATGAAGCAATATCAAGCTCAACTATCGTTAATGTGATGAAAGAAAAAGATGATAGTGGTACTGAATATAAGCCAAAATATGTTACTCATTTTTTAGGGAACAATGTAAGAGCTGCATGGAAGCCAAAAGAAGAAAATATTCTTGAGATCACAACTGATCACTCACTGGTTAGGCATTATTTAGGCTCAAAAGAACCTATTAATGGTAAGTTTCCGAATTTTAAAACTCCTCAATGGAAGATGTTTTTTAATGATATTTTGGCACATGCTTTTGCAGAAAAAATGGTATCAATGAATTGTGCTCAAAAACCAGAAACATATGAGACTTTAGCTTCGATAAACAAGTCAGATATTAAAGAAACTATGTCAGTTGCAAATAAATTTTATTCAAATGAATTTAATAAATTTATGTCGCTTTTGCATAGCGAAAAAGTGATTTAAGCTCTTATCGTTGGTAAATAATAAAAATCAGCTGTATCTATTTTAGACGAATATTGTCTTCTCATATTCCATTTTTTATGAACGCCAGCACTTGCAAGACTTAATGTCGATCTGCCATATCTATAATTAGTTTTATCAATTGATTGCATTAAAATTTTTATTTTTTCATCTTTTTCAGATGAAAATAAGTTTTTTATACCAACATCATTTTGTAATCCCGTGAGCATAACTCCTGCTTTTTGGTAACGATATCCATTTTTGAAAATATTTTCTAAGATTGAAACTGCAGTTTTAACAGTTTCAATACTATTGTTTGTTGCAATTGGAAAATCAACAGTTTTTGAATTTGAATAGTAAATATAATCTCTTTGAAATGGATTCGTTCTAATAAAAACTGTAATTGCTTTTGCAACTAAAGACTCTGATCTAATTTTTTCAGATGCATTTAAACAATAGTTTGCAATTGCTTCTTTTAATTCTTGAAATTTTTCAATTCTTTTTCCAAATGATCTAGAGACAACGCAGCTTTTTCTTTTTGTGGTAGTTGTTTCTAAATTGATGCAAGGAATTCCTTTTAGTTCCATTGCTGTTCTTGAACTTAAAACATTGGAACATTTTTTAATCCAAGTATTAGATTTATTTTTAAGTTGTTTAGCATTACAGATTCCATTTTTTTGATAAAATTTTGTGAGTTGTCTACCAACACCCCACACATCATTAATTTTAACTTTTTCTAAAATTGGATCTAAGTTTTTTATACCAATTAAACTCGTAACACCTGATTGTTTTTTCTTAGCAATATGATTTGCAACTTTGCTTAAAGTTTTAGTTTTAGCAATACCAATACTAGTTGGAATACCAGTCCATTGTAAAACTGTTTCTCTAATTTCTTTACCAACTCTTTCAACTTCTGAATCTAGAAAATTTGATAGGTCTATAAATGCTTCATCGATTGAATAAATTTCTATTTCTGAATTGAATCTTTTTAGAGTTCTCATTACTCTTCTAGATAAATCACCATATAAAGAATAATTTGATGAAAAAACTTCAACTTTGTTTTTAATAATTATATCTTTAGCTTTAAAATAAGGTTCACCCATTTTAATTCCTAAAGCTTTTGCTTCATTAGATCTTGATATAATACAACCATCATTATTGGATAAAACTATAACAGGTTTTTTTCTTATTTTTGGATTAAATAATCTTTCACAAGAAACATAAAAAGAATTGCAATCAATTAGTGCTATTTTTTTAGAATACTGAGTGGATAACATAAGTTACAACTCCCCAAATAAAAGTATCTTGTTCTTCATTAATTAAAATTTTGTTAGAAAATTCTTTAGATCCTGACGCTAAAAATTTTTTATCTTTTTTTTGAATTAAAGTTTTAACTACAAGTTCGTCATGAACATTTGCAATTACTGTTGAAAAATTTTTTGGTTTTAAACTTTTATCAACAACTAATAAATCTCCATCATTAATACCAACATCCACCATGGATTTTCCTTGCACTCTGATAATAAAGGTAGCGGGAACATTTCTTATTAAATGCATATTGAGATCAATGTCTTCTTCAATATAATCAGTGGCAGGTGATGGAAATCCAGCACCAGCTTTATGCAGATAATAGGGTATAGTTATTTTCATGTTCTTGTTTTGTTCTCATTTTTAACCTAGTTATACAATACAGTCAATAGGTTGCATTTTGAGTCTGTAACTGAATCAAAAGTGAATCAAAACGTGAACATCAAAACTACATTTTGTATGCTTGTGGATAACTTCAACCAAAGATAGTTTAAATCAAAAAATAAAATTTATATTTTTTAATCTGTTTATGAATATTTTTAGTTTTGTGATGGTTGGTTCTAATGATTATAAAAAATCAAGTGAATTTTATGATGCTATATTTGCACCTTTAGAAATAAAAAAGATAGTTACTACAGAAAGATACATTGGATATGGCCATTCTAATGAACCAGATGAACTTAAATTTTATATAACAAAACCTGTGAATGGAGAACCGGCAACTTTTGGAAACGGATCACAAGTAACTTTTTTAGCCAAATCAAGAGATGCAGTAGATAAATTTTATAAGATCGCTATTTCAAAAGGAGCAATTGATGAAGGATCACCTGGAGTAAGAAGCGATGGAAATTATTATGCGTATGTTCGTGATATTGATGGAAATAAAATTGCAGCAAAAAGTATTTCAAATTAAATAAGGATAAAAAATGAAAAAATTAACATGTCATTGTGGAGTTGTAGAAGCAGAAGTTAATATTTCTGAAAAAGGATTTGAAAAAATTATGCGCTGTAACTGTTCTATATGTAAAAGAAAAGGGTATATTATAGGAGTGGTTGGACCAGATGATTTTAAAATAATCAAAGGTGAAGAAAATTTAACACTTTATCAATTTAAAACAAAAACTGCTCAGCATTATTTTTGTAAAGTATGTGGCATTCATACTCATAATAGACCAAGAATTAATCCAAAAATATATGGTGTTAATATTGCTTGTGTAGAAGGAATTAAACCATTTGAAATTAAAGATGTTCCTGTTAATGATGGTGAAAATCATCCATTAGATCAAAAAAAATAATATTCATGCAATCAGTTAGTTTTTGTTTTAATAGCGTAAAAAAAGATTGTTTAAAGTTTATTAAATCTCAAGAGACAAAATTAGATAAATTTAAGAATAAAGAAAGAATGATAAGGTTATTCTTAATTCCATTATGTTTTTGGATTAGTAAAAAGGCAGATAAAAAAAGACCTTATTTTGTAGGTTTAGCAGGAGGTCAAGGAACTGGTAAAACAACAATTAGTTCAATAATCAAGATAATTTTAACTAAATACTTTAAATTGAGAGTTTTTAGAATTTCTATAGATGATTTTTACAAAACAAGAAAAGAGAGAAGAATTTTGTCAAAAAAAATTCATCCAATGCTATTAACTAGAGGGGTTCCTGGAACTCATGATGTGAATATGATGTCAAATTTTTTCAAAAAAACAAAAAGTAAAAAATTTAAAAAAATTAAACTTCCAACTTTTAATAAAGCAATAGATGATAGATTTAGTAAGAAATATTGGTATGATTTAAGAAAAAAACCAGATGTAATTATTTTTGAAGGATGGTGTGTCGGAGCAAAGTCAGAAAAAAATCTGACACTAAAAAAATCATTAAATTATCTTGAAAAAACCGATGATCAAAAACTTATTTGGAGGAAATATGTAAACCAACAATTGAAATTTAAATACAAAAAATTATATTCACAACTTAATTGTTTAATTTACTTAAAAGCAAAAAATTTTAGTTTGTTACAAAAATGGAGGTTAAAGCAAGAACATAAGCTTCGATTAAAAAGTAAAAAAAGCTCAAAGAATAAAATAATGAGTAAAAATGATGTGATTAAATTTATGCAGACTTATCAAAGAATTACGCAAAATATGTTCAAGAATATGCCAAAGTATGCATCAATTATATTAAATTTAAATAGTAATCATCAGATTAAATCTGCTGTATATAAAAACAAATGAAAATATTTTTAAAAGCTTTACTTATTGTAATTTTATTTACCGGTTCTGTTTTTGCAGAAACTTTTATGTCAGCTTTAAAAAGAGCTTATGAAACAAATCCTGAGTTAAATGCAGAAAGAGAAAATTTAAATATTTCAGAACAAGAATTAAATATTTCTAAAGGATCTTATCTTCCGACAGTCACTTTAAGTGGTAGTAAAAGTCAAGAACACACTGATAAGTTAACTAATCGAAGCGGGGCAGATGCTACAATTACTGACGTAGATCCAACAGTTAAATCAATAACAATTACACAAACTTTAATTGATTTTGGAAGAGGTGCAGAATTAGAAAAAAGCAAAATAGGAATTGATTTAGCTGAAGCTAAACTTTTAAAGAAAGAGCAAGAAATTTTATATAAATCTATTGAAGCCTATACAGGACTTATCTCTGCGAATGAAAAATTAAAGATAAACAAATCAAATGTAAATTTATTAGAAAGACAAGTTGAAACAGACAGAATTAGACTTGAAAGAGGACAAGTGGCTTTATCTGATGTGGCACAATCTGAGTCATCTTTAGCAGGAGCTCAAGCAAAATTAATACAAGCAGAAAATGAATTTTTAACTAGCAAACTTAATTATGAAAATGTTATTGGAAAATTGAATGATCCTGAATTGTTAGATAAAGATTCAATAAAAAAGATTAACTTACCAGAACAATTGAATTCTGCAATTGAGATATCCATTAAAAATAATCCTGATTTAATAATTGCTAAATTAGAATATGAACAAGCTAAAAAAGATACAATAAGCGCTAGATCTGATTTAAAACCATCTGCAACCTTATCATTTGATAGAACTAAAACAGACGACCTAAGCTCTACTTATGATGAAAGGGAAAAAGATACCATTAAAGCTACAGTAACATGGCCATTTTTTTCAGGAGGAAAAAATATTGCTTCATTAAAAAAAAATAAAAGTTCTGAGTCACGAAAAAATTTATTACTTGATAACATGACTAAAAAAAACCAAACAGATGTAGCTAGCGCATGGTCAAATTACCAGTCTAATAAAAGTTTATTAAATTCTGTTCGAGCACAAGTAAACGCCGCCGAAATTGCAAATGAAGGAATTGTAGCTGAATATAATAGTGGATCAGACAGAACTACTTTAGAAGTTATTCAATCTAATTCTTTATTATTAAATGCTCAAATTTCACTAGCTGATTCTGAAAGAAACTATATTCTCTCACAATTTAATCTCTTAAAATCAGTAGGATTACTGAATAGCGATCATCTAAAAATTAGATAATAATTGGTTTTTTTAACCTAATTTAAATTAATCTTGCCAATGAGAACAAAATGTGTACATTTATTTTATGATTCGAATGTTAAAAAAATTAAAAAAAGAGGTAAAAAATGACTAAAAATAACCTAAAAGTAGTTAAATCTACTAAGGACCAAGAAGCAGATATCAAAGAGAAAAATAAAGCATTAGATGCTGCAATCAGCCAAATAACAGACAATTTTGGAAAAGGCTCAGTTATGAAGTTAGGCCAAAAAAGAGCTATGGATATTGAGTCGATATCAACAGGATCTTTGAGTTTGGATTTAGCTTTGGGAATAGGCGGATTGCCCAAAGGAAGAATTATTGAAGTTTATGGACCAGAGTCTTCTGGAAAAACAACACTAGCATTACAAGTTGTTGCTGAAGCTCAAAAAGCGGGTGGAATTTGTGCATTTGTTGATGCAGAACATGCTTTAGATCCAGTTTACGCTAAAAAATTAGGTGTAAATACTGAAGAACTATTAATTTCACAACCAGATGCAGGTGAGCAAGCATTAGAAATAGCTGATACATTAGTAAAATCAGGCTCTATTTCAGTAATTGTAATTGACTCTGTTGCAGCTTTAACTCCTAAAGCTGAAATTGAAGGTGAGATGGGCGATCATCATGTTGGTTTACAATCAAGATTGATGAGTCAGGCTTTAAGAAAATTAACAAGTTCAATTTCAAACACAAACACAATGATGATTTTCATCAATCAAATTAGAATGAAAATTGGAGTTATGTTTGGAAGTCCCGAAACAACATCTGGTGGAAATGCACTTAAGTTTTATTCATCAGTAAGAATGGATATTAGAAGAATTGGCGCAATTAAAGATAAAGATGAAATTATTGGTAACTCTACAAGAGTGAAAGTAGTCAAAAATAAAGTTGCACCACCATTTAAAGTTGTTGAGTTTGATTTAATGTATGGAACAGGAATTAGTAAAATGGGTGAGTTAGTTGACCTAGGTGCTAAAGCCGATATTATTGAAAAATCAGGAGCATGGTATGCTTATAAAGGAGAAAAAATAGGCCAAGGAAGAGAAAATGCTAAAGTCTATTTAACTCAAAATTCAAAAGTTGCCGCAGAAATTGAAATGGCAATTAGAGAAAAAGCTGGTGTGATTTCTAAAAAAATTGAAGGAAATCCTTTAGATCCTGAAAAAATTGAAAAAGAGAAGAAAGTAGCAGAGAAAGAAGAAGTTGCTCCTTCTAAAAAGAACTAAAATTAAAGGTCATCTTTAAATTATAAAAAAGGCGCTTAATATAAGCGCCTTTCCCCCTTTATCACTATCTAGACATAAAATAAAAAAGCTGTATTTTAAAAATATGGCTCAAAAATCATTAAATCAAATAAGAGAAACTTTCTTAAAATATTTTGAGAAAAACGATCATAAAATAGTTGAGTCTAGTAATTTAGTTCCAAACAATGATCCAACACTGATGTTTGCAAATTCTGGAATGGTTCAGTTTAAAAATGTATTTACAGGTTTGGAAAAAAGAGATTATCAAAGAGCTACAACTTCACAAAAATGTGTAAGAGCAGGTGGAAAGCACAATGATTTAGAAAATGTTGGTTATACACCAAGGCATCATACATTTTTTGAGATGTTGGGAAATTTTTCTTTTGGTGATTACTTTAAAGAAAAAGCAATTCATTATGCATGGGATTTAATTACTAAAGATTTTGGATTAGATAAAAATAAAATTTATGTAACAGTATTTCATGAAGATGACGAAGCATTTGATTTTTGGAAGAAAATAGCGGGTTTTAATGATGATCGAATTATTAGAATTTCTACGTCAGATAATTTTTGGTCAATGGGAGAAACAGGTCCATGTGGCCCATGTTCAGAAATTTTTTATGATCATGGTGATCATTTAAAAGGAGGTTTGCCAGGAACAAAAGATGAGGAAGGAGATCGATTTATTGAAATTTGGAACTTAGTCTTCATGCAATATGAACAAGTTTCTAAAGATAAAAGAATAAATCTCCCAAAGCCATCTGTAGATACTGGGATGGGCTTAGAAAGAATTGCTGCTGTACTACAAGGTACACATGACAATTATGAAACAGATCATTTTAAAAAATTAATTCAATCTACATCAGATATTGTAAAGAAAAAACCTGATCAATCTAATCTTTCAAGTTATAGAGTTATTGCAGATCATTTAAGAGCAAGTTCTTTTTTAATAGCTGAAGGAGTTTTGCCATCAAATGAAGGCAGAGGTTATGTGCTTAGAAGAATTATGAGAAGAGGTATGAGGCACTCACACTTATTGGGATCTAAAGAACCAGTTTTTTATAATTTGTTTGAAACATTAAAAAATGAAATGTCAGGAAGTTATCCTGAACTTAAAAGAGCAGAGTCTTTGATTAAAGAAACTTTAAAAATGGAGGAAGAAAAATTTTTAGTTTTGTTAGATCGTGGAATAAAAATATTGAATGATGAAATTTCTAAAATTGACAAAGTACTTCCTGGTGAAGTTGCATTTAAATTATATGATACTTATGGCTTTCCGTTAGACCTCACAGAGGATATTTTAAGAAATAAATCTTTATCCATTGATACAAAAAAATTTCAATCATTAATGAATGAGAGTAGGGAGCTTGCTAAAAAAAATTGGAAAGGGTCAGGAGATTCTGCGGTTGAAGACATTTGGTTTAGTATCAAAGATAGATTGGGAGTTACAGAATTCTTAGGTTATGAAACTAACCAAGCTGAAGGCACAATTTTATCTTTATTGAAAAATAATAAAGAAGTTAAAGAATTAAAATCGAAAGATGAAGGAATGATTATAACAAACCAAACACCTTTTTATGGAGAATCTGGAGGTCAAGTTGGCGATACTGGAGAAATTATTTCAGGAGATTTTAAATTTGAAGTAAATGATGTTCAAAAAAAATTAGGGGATCTTTTTGTTCATTATGGAAAAGTAATAAGTGGTTCTGTAAAACTTAAAGATAATGTAGAAATGAAAATAAATATTGAAAGTAGAAATGATACTCGTGCTTATCATTCTGCAACACATTTATTACATGAGTCACTAAGAAGAGTTTTAGGAACTCATGTAACTCAAAAAGGTTCTTTAGTTGAACCAAGTCGCTTAAGATTTGATTTTAGTCATATGAAACCAATTTCTAGTGAGGAAATTGATAAAATAGAAACATTTGTAAATTCTATGGTTTCAAAAAAAACAGATGTTAGAACTAGATTAATGACACCAGATGAAGCTGTTGAAAACGGTGCATTAGCGTTATTTGGAGAAAAATATGGTGAGGAAGTTAGGGTACTTTCTATGGGTGATGAAAATGGGAAGTATTTTTCAACAGAGCTTTGTGGTGGAACTCACGTTAAAAATACTGGTGATATTGGAAAATTTAAAATAATAAGCCAATCTTCAATTGCTGCAGGAGTTAGAAGAGTAGAAGCTTTAAGAGATAAACAATTGGAAGATTATTTAAAAAATAAAGAAAAATTATCAAGTATATCTTCAGAAAAAAATGATGAAATAATTAAAGACTTAACTCAACAAATAACTAACTTGGGTGGTAAGCCAACATTAGATCAAACAGACCAAAAATTATTAATTAAAAATTTAACAAAACAGTTGGAAACTTTATCAGTTAAGTTAATTTTGAATGATAAAACAAAAAACAAAATAAAAGATGAAGAAATTAAAGGAGTTAAAATAAGATTTCAAAATGTAGAAGGTCTTCCACCTAAAGAATTAAGAAAACTTGTGGATGATGGTAAAAAAGAATTGGGAGATGGAATAGTTGTAGTATTTGCTAGCAAAGACAACAAAGTAGGAGTTGCAGTTGGTATAACAAATAAATTAACTGAGAAATTTGATGCTGTTAAGTTTGTAAAGTTAAGTTCTGAAATTATTGGTGGTCAAGGTGGTGGTGGAAGAAAAGATTTTGCTCAAGCTGGAGGCCAGGATCAAAGCAAAATTAATGAAGCTTTTGAAAAAATAAAGTCTTTAATTTAATTTTTTTTTAAGATTGTTATCAATCACATCTAAAAATTGATTAGTCGTAAGATATTTACTTGAAGGTCCAATCAAAATTGCAAGATCTTTCGTCATAGAACCATTCTCAACACTTTCAATACAAACTTTTTCTACTGTATTTGAAAATTTAATAAGTTCTTTATTTTCATCAAGCTTACCTCTATGAGCCAATCCTCTTGTCCAAGCAAAAATTGATGCAATTGGATTAGTAGATGTTTCTTTACCTTGTTGATGCATACGATAGTGTCTTGTTACGGTTCCGTGAGCAGCTTCAGCTTCCATGACTTTTCCATCAGGAGTTAGTAACGTACTAGTCATTAAACCTAATGAACCATACCCTTGAGCCATAGTATCTGATTGAACATCACCATCATAATTTTTACATGCCCATATGTATTTACCACTCCATTTCATCGCACAAGCTACCATGTCATCGATTAATCTATGTTCGTAAGTGATTTTTGCATCCTCAAATTTTTTCTTAAATTCTTTATTAAACACTTCCTCAAATATATCTTTAAATCTCCCATCATATTTTTTTAAAATTGTATTTTTTGTAGATAAATAAACTGGCCATTTTTTAATAAGACCGTAATTAAAACAAGATCTTGCAAAATCCTCAATTGATTTATCTAAATTGTACATTGAAAGAGCTACTCCAGGGCCAGTAAAATTAAAAACTTCATATTTAATTTCATCTTTACCATCTTCTGAGGTCCATTTTACTTCCATCTTACCTTTACCAGGTACTTTAAAATCTGTTGCTTTATATTGGTCTCCAAATGCATGTCTTCCAATCACTACAGGATCTGACCATGATGGTACTAATTTTGGAATATTAGAACAAATTATTGGTTCTCTAAATACTGTTCCTCCAATAATATTTCTTATTGTTCCGTTAGGTGATCTCCACATTTTTTTTAAATTAAATTCTTCTACACGCGCTTCATCTGGAGTGATAGTTGCACATTTGATACCAACCCCAATTTTTTTTATTGCATTAGCTGCATCAACTGTAATTTGATCGTCGGTATCATCTCTACTTTTGATACCTAAATCATAATATTCAATACCAAGATCAAGATATGGAAGAATTAATTTTTTTTTAATAAAATCCCAGATTATTCTGGTCATTTCATCACCATTTAACTCTACAATTGGGTTTTTTATGCCTATTTTACTCACTTAAATTTTTATCTTAATAATTGAATTTCGCAATTTTATATACATATTAATGACAAATTATCAAATAGAAGAATATGTTTAGCAAGATATTTCCAAAAATTCACTCTGAAGGATACAAGTTTTTAGCTGTAGCTGGAATAGTCACTATGGTATTTTATACATTTAGTGATTTTTTGGGTTTAATAGGTTTAGTTTTAACTATTTGGGTTTATTATTTTTTTAGAGATCCTGAAAGAATTATCATTGAAGATGACAATTATCTTGTAAGTCCAGCAGATGGAGAGGTAGTAAATGTTGGAGAAGTAGATGGTCCAAAGGAACTCAGTTTAGAAAATAAAAAATTTAAAAAGATAAGTATTTTTATGAATGCTTTTGATTGTCATGTTAACAGAATACCATGCAGTGGAAAGATAGAAGAAATTTTATATAAACCGGGTAAATTTTTAAATGCCTCACTTGATAAATCAAGTGAAGAAAATGAGAGAAACTATTTTAAAATTAAAGACAATCAAAACAACGATGTAATCGTAGTTCAAATCGCTGGTTTAATTGCCCGAAGAATTGTTTGTGAAACAAATAAAGATCAAGAATTAAATCAAGGTGATAGATTAGGTATGATAAGATTTGGAAGTCGAGTCGATGTATATTATGAAAATTATGAGCCACTAGTAAAAGTTGGTCAGAAAGCAATTTCAGGAGAAACATTGTTAGCCAAAAAATAATATGGAAAAACCAAAAAGTAATTTAAAAATCGTAACAGATAAAAAAAATGCTAGGATGATTTTACCAAACATGCTTACATTAATAGGTGTTTGTATTGGTTTAACATCAATTAGATTTGCATTAGATGGAAGATTTGAATTTGCGATTATAGCAATAATTTTTGCTGCATTAATAGATGGTCTTGATGGAAGAATTGCAAGATTAATTAAAGGAACATCAAAAGTTGGGAAAGAATTAGACTCTCTTACAGATATGATAAGTTTTGGAGTCGCTCCAGCGTTTATAATGTATTTTTGGAAACTTAACACTTTAGAGAGATTTGGTTGGTTGTTGTGTTTAGTGTATGTAATTTGTGTAGCGTTGCGATTAGCAAGATTTAATATTAATTCAAATCAAGAACCTTCTTGGAAAGATAATTTTTTTGAGGGAGTACCTTCACCTGCAGGAGCAATATTAGTTTTAACTCCATTAATTATTAGTTTAAGTGGATTTGATTATATTCAATTAAATTATGATGTAATTGTTCCAATATTTTTTGTAGTAATTTCATTTTTATTGATTAGTAAATTTCCAAGCTATTCTTTTAAAAAAATAGTTATACCAAGAAGAACTACAATTTTCTTATTATTTGGAATTGTTTTATTTTTTGGGCTTTTATTAATTTATACTTTTAATGTAATAGCTATTAGTGCAGTGATTTATGTGTTTTTATTACCAATTAGTTATCTACATTTTCAAAAAATTAAAAAACAACATGAAAATGACAAAATTCAGGATGATGATGAACTTGAAGACGAACTTTAATGAAAAAAAATGTAATTGTTTCTTTAGCTGATGCTAATTATTTTCCATTGTTAGATGAATTAGTAGATTCTATTAAAAGATTTAAAGAGAGTGAAAATGTTGCAATTTGCATATTAGATGCAGGACTAACTCAAGAGCAAAAAGAAAAATTATTAAAAAAAGTAGAAGAAATAAAATCTGCAGAATGGGATATTAAAGTTCCCGAATTTAAAGTAAAAGGAAAAGAATGGTTAAAAAGTCAAGTTTCAAGAGCATTTTTACCCAAATATTTTCCTAATTACGAAAAATACTTATGGATAGATTGTGATGCATGGGTGAATGATTGGAACTGTATTAAATTATATTTTAAAGCTTGTGAAAATGGAAAGTTGGGGATTACCCAAACGATTGGACCTGGATATAAAATAACTTCAAAAGTTAGTTGGTTATTTGGTAAACTAGCGCTAATAAAATCCCAAAATTTTAAACATGCTGTTAAATCAAAAATTGGTTATGATAAAGCAAGAAAGCTAGCTTTTGCTCCACACATTAATATTGGAGTATTTTCATTAGAAAAAAATTCTAAAGGATGGAGTTTTTGGCAAAACAATTTAGCAAAAACATTAAAAGCAGGAAATATTTTTGGATCAGAGGGATTAGCTATAAATATGTCTGTATATATAGATGATTTAGAAACGGAATTTTTACCTTTAAATTGTAATTGGATTACAAGTAATTTACTTCCAAAATATGATGAACAACAAAAAACATTTGTTGAGCCATATTTACCTAATTATAAAATTGGTATAATGCACTTAGCAGCTGGAATTTGGAAAGATGGCAAAGACATGAGAGTAGATAAAAATATAAAAATTGAAATTGAAACTTTAAATAATAATAAAATTCTTAAAAGTCTTAGATATAATAATTAATTGAAAAAAAATAAAATTTCAAAAAATTGGGTTAACAAACAAAAAAGAGATATCCATGTACGTCAGTCTAAAATAGAAGGTTATAGGGCCAGGTCTGTATATAAATTAATAGAAATAGATGAAAAATTTAAAATTTTTAGAGGGGGCATGAATGTTATTGATATTGGAGCTGCCCCAGGTAGTTGGTCTCAATATACATCGAAAGTCGTAAAAAATGGAAAAATAATTTCAATTGATTTAAAAGAGATGGTGAAAATTAAAAATACTATTCAAATTAGGGGAGATTTTACAGAAGCAGATGTTCAAAATCAGATAAAAGCTTATCTTAACAAAGAAGCTGACGTTGTTATGTCAGATATGGCTGTTAATACAACTGGAATAAAAAATGTAGACTCAATTCAAACAGGAGAATTATGTAAAGAAGCTATGATTTTTTCAAAAAATGTAATGTCAAATAAAGGTTTTTTTATATCAAAAATATTTATGGGCAGTTCATTTAATGAAATTATTAAATTAGGAAAAAATATTTTTAAAGAAGTTAAGGTTTTTAAACCCAAATCAAGTCGTAAAGACTCTAAGGAAAGTTTTGTAATTTGTAAAAATCTTAGATAGATTATTTAAATTAAAAAGGAATCATATATAAATGATTATATCTCTAACAAGAGAACACTCGTCAATGAACAAGATGTTTAAATTTACACTATTCTTTTATTTATTGATAAATATTTTTAATATTTCAATTAGTAGTGAAAAATTTTTTAATAAAGCTTTAGAGTTATATGAAAATAAAAAATATGAAGATGCTAGATTTATGTTTGAAAGAAATATTGTTTTTAACCCAAAACATTCAAAATCTTATCTATATTTAGCAAAAATCTATAATCATGAAGAAAATCAAGAAAAAGAGGAAAAAAATTTAGAGGCAACCTTATTAATTGAACCTAATAATGAAGAAGCAATATTAATGTTAATAAAAATAGCTTTAGAAAAATCTAATTATTTAAAAGTAAAAGATTTGTCAAAAACTTTTATAGAAGTTTGTGAAAAATTATGTGATGAAAACAAAAGTATTTTAGAGTCTCTTGAAAATATAGAGCCTAAAAATAATAATGATTCTTGATCGAATTTTAAATAAAATTGTAAATAGTATTAAATGAATAGTAAAATTAAAAAAATTCTTAAAAAAAAAAATAAATCTAAAATTATATGTCTAACAGCTTATTCAAAAAATATTGCTGAAGAAGTTGATAAGTATACAGATATAACTTTAGTAGGAGATTCTCTTGGATCTGTTTTATATAATTATAAAACAACAAGAAAAGTAACTTTAATTAACATGATTGATCATTCAAAGAGTGTAAGACTTGGAGTAAAAAAAAGCTTAATGGTAGTGGATATGCCTTATAAAACTTATAGTTCAAATAATTCAGCTTTGAAAAATGCAAAAAAAATAATTAAAGAAACTAAATGTGATGCTGTTAAATTAGAAGGTGGAAAAAACATTATCAATCAAATCAAAATTTTAGTTAAAAATAAAATTCCAGTAATGGGTCATTTGGGTCTTCTTCCACAGACAGCCAAAGGTAAATTCAAATCCAAAGGAAGAACTGCTAAAGAAAAAAAACAATTAATAAATGATGCGCTTCTACTTCAAAGTAGCGGAGTATTTGCAATCGTTTTAGAATGTGTAAAAACATTCACAGCAAAACAAATTACTCAAACATTAAAAATTCCAACTATTGGAATAGGATCATCTGTATATTGCGATGGTCAAGTATTAGTAACTGATGACTTAATAGGTTTAAATAATACAAATATAAAATTTGTTAAAAAATTTGTTAATATTAAAAAAAATATTAATTTAGGATTAAAAAAATTTACTATAGAAGTAAAGTCTAAAAAATATCCGTCTAAAAAACATTCTTATTAAAAGTATTTTTTGAATTGCTCGTTGATTGATAAAATATCTAGATCAACTAGACCACCTATTACTAATTGAATTGCCACTAATAAAATAAAACCTAAACCAATGTACGCTATCCACAAATGTTTTTGAATATAATTAGCTAGGTAAGTAGCCATTGCTCCAGTTAGAATTACAGATAATACAAGTCCGAAAATCATAAAACCAAAATTACCTTTAGCGGCTCCAACAACACCTATTACATTATCAAAACTAATTGTAATATCAGCGAATAAAACTTTATATACACTCTGAATATATGATGGTTCTTTTGATTTTTTAGTAGGTGATTTTATTTTTTTAATTTCAAAAAGATCTTTTCTTAAATCATTTACTATCCAAATTAAAAGCAATCCACCTAAAATTTTTATAAAATAAAATTCAAATAAGTATGTTGCAAATAAAGCAAAAATTATTTTAAATATTAAAGCACCAGCAACACCCCATAAAATTATTTGCCTTCTATTTTTTGGCGCAAAATTTGCAGCAATTAAACCTATAATAATTGCATTATCTGCAGCTAAGATAATATCTATAAAAATAATTTGCAGTAGTATGAGTGTTTCTTCTAACAATATAGGACTATATTATTTTATATTTAAAAAAATTCAATTAAAAGTAGTATTATTTTTTTATTGATTAATATTTTAATACATAATGAAATGCTTATTAAAAAAAGGAGATTAAATGAAACTAATGAAATATTTTTTAAGCGTTTTAATTTCGTTAATTTTTTCAATAAATGTTGCAATTGCAGAAAAATGGGACATGGCTTTAGCGTATGGAGCTGGAAACTTTCATTCTGCAAATGCTACTGAATTTGCAAAAAATGTAACAGAAAAAAGTGGTGGCAAACTAACAATTGTAACTCATCCAGGTGGTTCTTTGTTTAAAGGTGGGGAAATTTTTAGAGCCGTAAGAACTGGTCAAGCACAAATTGGTGAAAGATTTATGTCTGCTTTAGGAAAAGAAGACCCTTTATTAGAAATAGATTCTCAACCATTCTTAGCAACATCTTATTCAGATGCTATGAAATTGTACAAAGCATCAAAAGATGAAATTGTAAAAGGTTTGGATGAAAAAGGACTTGTTTTTTTATATGCAGTTCCATGGCCGGCACAAGGTTTATATAGCAAAAAAGAAATTAATTCTGTTAATGATCTAAAAGGTTTAAAATTTAGAGCATATAATTCAGCAACAATTAGAATAGCTGAACTAACAGGAATGGCTCCAACTAAAATTGAAGCTGCAGAAATTAGTCAGGCATTTTCTACAGGAGCTGTTGAAAGTATGATCACATCACCAACTACAGGAAAAAATTCTAAAATTTGGGAAAATGGTGTGAAATATTTTTATGATATTGCAGCTTGGTTTCCAAAAAATATGGTGATTGTAAATAAAGATGCTTGGAATAAACTAGATAAAGCAACTCAAAATCTAGTGATGAAACAAGCAGCTTTAGCTGAAAGGAAAGGTTGGCAATTATCCAAGCAAGGAAATGTTGGAGATAAAAAAGCTTTAGCAGAAGCTGGAATGGTTGTGGGAAAAGTTAACGCATCTCTACAAGCTCATTTTGAAAAAGTGGGAGAGACTATGGCTAAGGAATGGTCTCAAAAAGCTGGATCAAGAGGAGCGGCTGTTTTATCAGCTTATAAATAATTTAATTAAATCTTTATTAAGGCCACTTAATTTATCTTAAGTGGCCTTAAATCATTATGTTAGAATTTTTAAATAGAAATTTAAATAAGTTATATAAATTTTCTGGTTATATTGCTGCAACTTTTTTAATTTTAGTAGCGGTATTTATTCTTATAGGCATTTCATCAAGAATATTTGGTTTTTATATTAGAGGTTTAGCAGAGTATTCTGGTTATTGTATGGCTTCAGCATCTTTTTTTGCTTTAGCTTTTACGTTTGTTGATGGTAGCCATATAAGGATAACTCTCTTTTTAGAAAAGTTGTCAGGTTTTAAAAAAAAATTAATAGAAGTTTGGTGTTTAAGTGTAGCAAGTTTTTTTTCAGCATATTTATCATTTTATTTTATAAAAATGTTAATTATATCTTATAAATTTCAAGAACGTAGTGAAGGAGCAGATGAAATTTTAATTTGGATTCCTCAAACTAGTGTTGCGATTGGATCAACAATATTTTTTATAAGTGTTTTTCATCAATTTATTTTAACTATTAAAAAAAAAGCAAATGGATGAAATATTTTTAACAATTTTCTTTATTAGTGTTTTATTGTTTTTTTTAGGGACAGGCATTTGGGTAGCTTTAAGCATGATTGGTGTATCCGCAATTGGTATGATGTTATTTACTTCTCGACCCGTTGGTGATGCTATGGCAACTACAATATGGGGGACATCATCTTCGTGGACTTTAACTGCATTACCTTTATTTGTATGGATGGGAGAAATATTATTTAGAACCAAATTGTCTGAAAATTTATTTAAAGGTTTATCTCCTTGGATGCAAAAATTACCTGGTGGATTAATTCATGTTAATGTTGTTGGATGTGCACTTTTTGCAGCAATATCAGGATCATCTGCTGCAACTGTAGCAACAGTAGGAAAAATGTCTATTCCTGAATTAAGAAAAAGAAAATATCCAGAAAAAATTTTATTAGGTAGTTTAGCTGGCTCAGGTACTCTTGGATTGTTAATACCTCCTTCTATTATTCTAATTATTTATGGAGTTGCCGTTCAGGAGTCTATAGCAAAATTGTTTATTGCAGGAATTATTCCAGGAATAATGATTGCATTAATTTTTATGTCGTATGTGATTATTTGGTCTTTAATTAATAAAAAAGATATGCCAAAAATTATTGAAGAATATTCATTTTTAGAAAAAATAAAAAGATCAAAACAACTTTTACCTGTGATATTGTTAATTTCAGCTGTTATAGGATCAATATATACTGGAATAGCAACAGCAACGGAAGCAGCTTCTCTGGGTGTTGTTGGAGCTTTAATTTTATCTTATTTTCAAAAAAGTTTAAATTTAGAAACATTTAAATCTTCATTATTAGGTGCAACCAAAACTTCTTGTATGATTGCATTTATATTAGCAGGATCAACATTTTTATCTTTAGCTATGGGGTTTACTGGATTACCCAGAAATTTAGCATTATGGATTCAAAATATGGATTTATCTCCTTATGTGTTAATTTTTGTTTTAATGATTTTTTATATTATTCTAGGAATGTTTCTTGATGGAATATCTGCTGTAGTACTAACAATGGCAATAATAGAACCAATGATAAGACAAGCAGGCTTTGATATGATTTGGTTTGGTATTTTTTTAGTAATTGTTGTTGAAATGGCACAAATTACTCCTCCTGTAGGTTTTAATTTATTTGTTCTACAAGGTATGGCTAATAAAGATATGGGATATATTGCAAAAAGTGCTTTCCCTTTATTTTTACTCATGGTTTTAGCAGTTATATTAGTGGTAATTTTTCCAGAAATAGCACTTTGGATGCCAGAACAAATGGTTAAAAATTTAAATTAAATTTTAGCAAAAATCTTTTTTATTATTTTTTAAATTTTTCCATATTATTTAAAGATTTTAATTTAAATTTATTATCTAGTAAATTATTTCTTATAGATTTTGCTGTTGCTAAAGAACTTTCGTTATCTCCATGTATACATATAGAGTCTATTTCGCAAGGTATTTGCTTTCCACTATGACAATTAAGAGTCTGATTTTTAACCATAGTTAATACGTGTTTTTTTGCTTGCTCTGGATCAGTTATAAGTGCATTTGGTTTTTTTCTTGAGACTAAATTTCCATCATCTTCATAATTTCTATCTGCAAAAATTTCACATGCAATTTTCATATCTAATTTTTTGGCTGCTTCTTCCATTTTTGATCCAGTTGGAACTAAATAGATTAAGTCTTTACTAATTTCTTTAATCGATTTTGCCAATGTTGTTGATAATTCTATATCCTCACAAGCCATATTATTTAATGCTCCGTGAGGTTTTATATGAGTTACCTTTTCACCATGTTTAACAGCTATATTTTGAAGAATTTCATACTGATTAATTATAAGCTTTCTTATTTCAGATGAAGACAAATTCATTCTTTCTCTTCCAAAATTTTCAGGATCATTAAAAGATGGGTGCGCACCTATACTAACACCATTTTTTTTTGAGATTTCTACTACTTGATTCATGGTTTCCTCATCTCCAGCATGATAACCACAAGCAACATTTGCTGAATTTACTATTTTTAATAAATCTGGATCATGTTTATTAGAATGATGTTTTGATTTTTCTCCTAAATCACAGTTTATATTAATTTCCATACTCATAATAGTTAAGTATAACATGACATGATAAAAAATATATCAAATCTTGGTGACGCAGCTTTATATTGCGATTTTGGTAAAGAGATAAATAAAGATATTAATTCCCAAGTAATAAAGTATTTTAAAAGTATACAAAAAAAAAATATTAATGGAGTAAATAACTTAACTCCATCTTACAATAAATTAATCATATCTTTTGATTTAAAAAAAACAAATTATGAAAATCTAAAAAAAATAATTGAAGATCTTGATATAAATAGTGTTGAAAATTTATCTAAAAAAAAAATTGAAATACCAGTTTGTTGTGATGATAGTTTTTCATTAGACATAAAAAGATTAGAAGGAAAATTAAAGTTAAATCGTGAAAAAATTTTTGAAAATTTTTTTAATAAAGAATTTTTTTGTTACATGACAGGATTTATAGCTGGTATGCCTTTTCTTGGAGATCTAGATAAAAATATGAGAATAGAACGTCTTGAGACACCGAGAGTAAAAGTTCCAAAAGGATCAGTAGGTTTAACAGAACAATTTGCAAATATTTATACATTTGAAAGTCCTGGTGGTTGGAATATTATTGGAAATACTCCATTAAGTATTTTTGATAATTCTAAAGAAAAGGAACCAAATTTAATAAATCCTGGGGATACAATAGTCTTTAAAAAAATAACAAAAGAACAATATAAAAATCATAATGAGTAAAAATTATTTTCAAATTATAAGATCAGGAATTAATACAACTTTTCAAGATCTTGGCAGAAAAAACCTTTGTCATATTGGAATTCCTTTTAGTGGAGCAATGGATAATAGAAATTATTTATTGGCGAATAAACTTGTTGGTAATGCATTAGATTTTCCTGTTATAGAGTTTGCTTATCAAGGTCCTTTATTAAAATATTTTGGAGATAAAATAAATATTGTAATAACTGGAGATGTAAAATTTAAAGTAAAAAAAAATAATAATGAGATAGATGGAAATTGTTATGAATGTTTTAATTTAGAAAATGAAGATGAATTAAATATTTTTTCAACTAATAAATCTGTTTATGGATATTTAGCAATAAGTGGTGAATTTGATATAAAACGTCAATGGGAAAGTTGTTCAGTTAATACAAAAGCAAATATAGGTGCTAACAATGGAAAAAAATTAGAAAATAATCAAAAAATAAATATTTCTAGGATAAATAAAAATTTAAATAAAAAAAAATTAAATTATATAAATACAAAAATAGAAAATATTAGAATTATAAAAGGAACAAATTTTGATTATTTTTCAGAACAAGGAAAAAAAATTTTTTTAGAAAAAGAATTTATAGTTTCAAAGCTATCTGATCGAATGGGTATGAGATTAGAAGGGCCAAAAATAGAAAATACTGTTGATACCAATATAAAATCTGAAGGTTTAATAAAGGGTGTAATTCAAGTACCTGCTGATGGTAATCCAATTATAATGCTTTCTGATCATGGTACAATTGGTGGATATCCTAAAATAGGTGTAGTAATAAGTGCTGATTATGACAAATTAGTTCAACTATCACCAGGTTCAAAAATTAAATTTAAAGAAGTTGAATTATCTAGTGCAGAAAATTTATTTAAACTGTATGACTTAGAGACTCAAAATTTAATATCTCAGATTTAATGAATTTAATTAAAAATTTACCTGGTCCTTTTTTAGTTTTTTTAGGAGCTGTTAGTTTAAGTTTTGGTGGATTAATAGTTAAATCTTTTGAAGGTTCAACACTTTGGCAAATTTTATTTTGGAGATCAGTATTTTTTATAATTGTTGTTACTATTTTTCTTTTACTTAATTATAAAAAAACATTCTTTAGCGCTTTATATAAATCAGGTATTCCAGGATTAATTGGTGGAATTATTTTATCTATTGGTTTTTCAAGCTATGTATTTGCTATGTATGAAACAACAGTTGCTAATACTAATTTTATAATCCAAACACAAACTTTATTTTTAGCAATTTTTGGATATATTTTTTTAAAAGAAACAATTTCTAAACTTACTTTTTTTTGCATTATACTTGCAATTTCAGGAATTTTTTTAATGCTTGGAAATTCTATCTCTCCAGGAGAAATGACAGGGAATCTTGTTGCATTTATAATGCCAATATCTTTTGCAGTTTTAATATTGATTGTAAGGAAGTTTCCAAAAGTAGATATGATTCCACTTCAGCTTGTCGCAGGTATTTTTGCAATGATTATTGGTTTATTAATGTCACCAACAATTATTGTATCCTCAAAAGATATATTTTTAGGTTTTTTAGCAGGATTTTTTCAAGTTGGATTTGGTTTTATTTTTATAACAATAGGAGCAAAATCAACACCAGCAGCTTTTGTTGGAATTATAATGTTAACTGAAGCTGTATTAGGACCATTATGGGCCTGGATGTTTGTAAACGAAAATCCTCCTATATCTGTTTTAATTGGAGGATCAATAATTATAACAGCAGTAATTTTACAATTTTTGAATAAATTTATTACAAAAAAACAGACACTTTAAATATTTAAGTTTATTTGAATTTGTGCTAATAGTGTTCCCCACGGGAGAGACTACATAAGTTTGTAGCGCCGAAGGAGCAACCACCCAGGAATCTCTCAGGCAAAAGGACCGTAACATATTAACTCTGGAAAGAGATTAAGTTCTCGCCGAAGGAGTAATACTCTCAGGCAAGTATACAGATGGGTAGAAAGAGTTAATGTGGAAATAAAAAAAACATCATTAAATAAATTACATCAAGAGTATCAAGCTAAGTTTGTTGAATTTGCAGGTTATGAAATGCCTATTCAATATAAAGAAGGCATTATTGAAGAGCACAAGTTTACAAGAAATCAATCTGGAATTTTTGATGTGTCTCACATGGGTCAACTATTTATTTATGGAAAGGAAGATTTAGTAGAAGATCTTGAAAAAATTTTTCCTTTAGATTTAAAAAATTTAAAATTAAATCACTCAAAATATAGTTTTTTAATGAATGATGCTGCTGGAATTCATGATGATTTAATAATTACAAAAATAGAGGATGGTTTTTTAATAATTTTAAATGCTGCATGTAAAGAAAATGATTTTAAAATTTTAAATCAATTATTGAATAATAAATATAAAATGGTTTTAGATGAAAAACGTTCATTAATAGCTATTCAAGGACCCAAATCTGCTGAAATTTTAAATCAAATTATTAATAATACTATTAATTTAAGTTTTATGACTGGTAGTTGGTTTAAATATGAAAATCAAAAAATATTCGTAACAAGATCAGGTTATACTGGTGAAGATGGTTTTGAAATATCAGTACATAATGATTTAGCAGAACAATTTACAAAAGAATTAATAAACAAAGGTGCAAAATTAATAGGTCTTGGTGCAAGAGATACTTTAAGATTGGAAGCAGGATTATGTTTGTATGGACATGAATTAAATATTAAAAAAACACCCATTGAGTCAAATCTTAAATGGGCAATGTCAAAAGAGAGAATTTCAAATGGTGGTTTTATAGGATCAAAAACTATTTTAGAACAATTAACAAATGGTATTAAACAAATTAGAGTAGGTATTAAACCTGAGGGTAAAATTATAGCTAGACAAAAAACCAAAATATTTAACGACTCCGAGTCAATAATTGGAGAAGTTACGAGTGGTACTTTTGGACCAAGTGTAAATGGTCCGGTTGCTATGGGATATGTTGATAATCAATTTTCAAAAAAAGATACAAAAGTTTTTCTGGAAATAAGAGGAAAAAAATATCCAGCAAATATATGCGGACTACCATTTTATAAAAAAAGTTATGTGAAAGGAGCAAATAAATGAGTGATGTTAAATTTTCAAAAGAACATGAATGGTTAAAAGTGGAGGGTGATGTTGCCACAATAGGAATTACGAAACATGCTACTGAAATGCTAGGAGACATTGTTTTTGTTGAACTTCCAGATATTGGAACTTCAATAGAAAAAGATGGAACAGCTGGAGTAGTTGAGTCTACAAAGGCAGCGAGTGATGTATACACTCCTATTTCAGGTGAAGTTGTTGAAAATAATCAATCTATTGTTGATGATCCTGCTAAAATTAATTCTGATCCAGAAAATGAAGCTTGGTTTTTTAAATTAAAGATTAAAGATAAATCTGAAATAGATAGTTTAATGAACAAAGAAGAATACGATAAATTTGCAAAAGAAAGTGTTAGTTAAATGTTAAAGAATGCTCAAAAAGATTTTATCCAGAGACATATAGGTCCTTCAGAAAAAGAACAAGGGACTATGCTCCAAGAACTTGGTTATAAAAATTTAGATGAGCTTATAAAAAAAACTGTTCCTGAAAAAATTCTACTTAAAGATAGTTTAGATATTGGAGATTCCAATTCTGAATATAAAGCTCTTAGAAAATTAAAAAATATTTCACAAAAAAATAAGATTTTTTCAAGTTTTATAGGCATGGGGTATTACGGAACATATACACCTTATGTGATATTAAGGAATATATTAGAAAATCCTGGCTGGTATACTTCGTACACGCCATACCAACCTGAAGTAGCTCAAGGTCGACTTGAAATGTTATTAAACTTTCAACAAATGGTTATAGATTTTACGGGCATGGATATAGCAAATGCTTCTCTATTAGATGAAGGTACTGCTGCTGCAGAAGCAATGGGATTAAGTTATAGATTATCAAAAACTAATACAAAAAAAGTATTTGTTTCAAAAAATTGTCATCCACAAACTATTGATGTTATTAGAACTAGAGCTGAACCATTAGGATTAGAAATAATCATTGGTGATGAGGATAAAGATATTAAAGAAGATATTATTTGTGGAATACTTCAATATCCAGGAACTTTAGGTGATATTAAAGATCCTAGTGAAGCTATAAGCAAAATCCATAAAAATAATGGTAAAGCTGTTTTAGCATGTGATTTACTTGCTTTAGCTAAACTTAAAACACCAGCCGAATTAGGAGCTGATATTGCAGTCGGTAGTTCTCAAAGATTTGGAATTCCAATGGGTTATGGTGGTCCACATGCAGCATTTTTTGCAACAAAAGATGAATTCAAAAGATCAATGCCTGGAAGGATTGTAGGTGTTTCTGTTGATAGACATGGAAAAAAAGCATTTAGATTAGCTCTTCAGACTAGAGAGCAACACATTAGAAGAGATAAGGCTACAAGCAATATATGTACAGCTCAAGCTTTATTAGCCATAGTTTCAGCTGCTTATGCAGTTTATCATGGACCAAAAGGCATTAAAAAAATTGCAGAAACTGTTTCACAACTCACTAAAAATTTTGCAGATAAATTAAAACATTCAGGTTACGAACTTTATTCTGATCAATTCTTTGATACCGTAACAGTAAAAACTTTAGATAAGACAGATAAAATATATAAAAATGCTTTAGATCAAGGAGTAAATATTAGAAAAGTTAATTCTGAATTACTAGCCGTATCTTTTGATGAAAGAAAAAACCTATTTAGGGCAAATCAATTATTAAAAATATTTAATTGTTCAGAAACTATAAAAGAGTCGATGAATGAAAGTTTATCAAATTTACCAAAAAAATTATTGAGAACATCTACATATTTAGACCATCCTGTTTTTAATAGTTATCACTCAGAAACAGAAATGCTTAGATATTTAAAAAGATTAGAAGATTCTGATATTGCATTAAATAGAACAATGATAGCTCTAGGCTCATGCACTATGAAATTAAATGCAGTTTCTGAAATGATTCCTGTAACATGGAAAGAATTTTCACAACCTCATCCATTTTCTCCAATAGAACAAATGGATGGTTATAGAGAACTTTTTACTGATTTAAAAAATTGGTTGAGATCAATTACTGGTTTTTCTGGGGTTTCACTTCAACCAAATGCAGGAGCTCAAGGAGAATTTGCAGGATTAATGGTAATTCGAAAATTTCATGAAAAAAATGGTGAATTTAATCGTAACATTTGTTTAATTCCAAGTTCAGCACATGGTACTAACCCAGCCAGTGCTCAAATGGTTGGAATGAAAGTAGTTGTAGTTAAATGTGATAAACATGGAAATGTAGATTATGAAGAGTTAAAGAAAAAAGCCGAAGAACATTCTGAAAATTTAGCAGCATTAATGGTTACATATCCTTCAACACATGGAGTTTTTGAAGAAAAGATAACTGATATATGTGATTTAATACATAAGCATGGAGGACAAGTGTATATGGATGGAGCAAATTTAAATGCTTTAGTAGGAATTGCAAAGCCTGGAAATTTTGGTCCTGATGTATGTCATATCAATTTACATAAAACTTTTTGTATTCCACATGGAGGAGGCGGTCCAGGAATGGGTCCAATTGCATGTAAAAAACATTTAGAAAAATTTTTACCTAAACATCCTGTAATTAAAGACTGTGGACCTGCTACAGGAATTGGTGCTATTTCAGCAGCTCCATGGGGAAGCTCTAGTATTTTATCTATCTCATGGATGTATATTAAAATGATGGGATCTGAAGGTTTAAAAAAAGCTTCTCAAGTTGCAATTTTAAATGCTAACTATATTGCTCATAAGTTAAAAAATTCATTCCCAATTTTATATAAAGGAAAAAACGGCAATGTTGCACATGAGTGTATTATTGATATTAGAAAAATTAAAACTGATACTGGAATTACAGAAGAAGATATAGCTAAAAGACTCATTGATTTTGGGTATCATGCTCCTACAATGTCTTGGCCAGTAGCTGGTACGATGATGATTGAACCTACAGAGAGTGAAAGTTTGAGCGAAATCAATAGATTTTGTTCAGCATTACAAAAGATTAAGCAAGAAATAGATAAAATTCAATCAGGTCATTATGATAAAATTGATAATCCACTTAAAAATGCGCCACATACTCACGTTGAATTAAGCTCAAACAAATGGGAACATAAGTACGAAAGGGAAGAAGCAGCTTATCCATCTGAAATTTTAAAAACAGTTAAATATTGGCCTCCTGTTGCTAGAGTAGATAATGTTTATGGAGATAAAAATTTATTTTGTACTTGCCCATCAATGGAAGAATACGAGGATTCTGCAGCATAAAGTTTTTTTTAAATGAAAATTGCAGTAGTTGGATCAGGTATATCAGGTTTAAGTGCAGCTTATTATTTATCAAAAAAGCATCATGTAGATCTTTTTGAGCGAGAAGATCATTTTGGCGGACATTCTCACACAATTGATTTAATTTTTGGAGCAAAAAAAGTATCAGTAGATATTGGATTTATTGTTTTTAATTTTAAGACTTATCCAAATTTAATTAATTTTTTTGAAGAAAATAATATTCAAATAGAAAAAAGTGATATGTCTTTTTCTGTTTCTGTTGAAAATACAAACTTTGAGTATTGTGGAAAAGGTTTAAATGGAATTTTTTCAAATAGACTTAATTTATTTAATTTAAAATTTTTAAGAATGTTTTTTGATATAATTAATTTTTATAAGAAATGTGATAAATTAAATCAATTTGATGAAAAAATAACTTTGGGGGAATATCTAAATAATAATAAATTATCAAAAGAATTTATAAACTATCATTTGATACCAATGGTTTCAGCTATTTGGTCAATGCCTTCTAATGAGGCTAATAAAATGCCACTAAAATTTTTTATAAAATTTTTTCAAAATCATGGTTTATTTAAATTAAAAAATAGACCTCAATGGTTTACAGTATCAAATAGAAGTAGAGCTTATGTTAAAAATATTCTTTCTAAATTGAGTGGAGAACATTATAAAAATTATCCTATAAAAAAAATTGTAAGCAAAAGCACAGGTATAGATTTATATTATGGTGGAAAAAGTGAATTTTTCAATTATGATAAAGTTATATTAGCAACTCATGCAAATGAAGCACTTTCAATTATAGAAAATCCTTCAGAGGAAGAAAAAAAAATTCTATCAAATTTTAGTTACAAAGAAAATTATGCATATATTCATACTGATGAAAAAATTATGCCAAAAAATAAAAAAACATGGTGTTCATGGAATTCTTCAATAAATAAATATGAGATTGAGAAAAATTCTATAACATATTGGCTAAATCTATTACAAAATTTAAAATGTGAAGAAAATATATTTCTTACTTTAAATCCATATCTTGAAATAGATCAATCTAAAATTTTAAAAAAAGTGAGATTTACACATCCATATTTTGATCAATTAACTTTGGATTATCAAAGTAAGCTTGAAAATTTACAAAACAAAAAAAATATCCTTTTTTGTGGAAGTTATTTTGGTTATGGGTTTCATGAAGATGGAATAAAGTCTTCTATAAATATGTTAAAGCACTTAAATGATTAATTCTTCCTGTATTTATAATGGTCAAGTAATTCATAAGCGTTTTAAACCTAAAGAACATTTTTTTAAATATAAAGTATTTTCACTTTTATTAGATTTATCTGAACTAAACTTATTAGATAGAGAACTTAAAATATTTTCTTATAATAAATTTAACATACTTAGTTTTTATGATGTCGATCATGGACCAAGAGATGGGACATCTTTGATTTCATGGGTTAAAGAAAATCTAAATAATAACAATATTAATTCTAACGAAATAAAAATTAAACTTTTATGCTATCCGAGGGTATTGGGTTATGTTTTTAACCCTTTAAGTATTTTTTTTGTTTATGATAAAAATTTGAATCTAATTTCAATATTATATGAAGTTAAAAATACATTTGGAGAACAGCATACATATGTTTTTAAGATAGATAAGGATAATCAATTCTTAGAACATTCATGTAAAAAAAAATTTCATGTGTCTCCATTTATTGAAATGAATTGTTTATATTATTTTAAAATTTTGAAACCTACAGATAAACTCTCAGTTGTAATTAATCAAAATGATGACAGTGGAAAACTTTTATTTGCCTCACAAGATGGCTTAAAAAATGAGTTAAATAATAAGAATTTAATGATTTCATATATTTCAAATCCGTTAATGTCTTTCAAAATTATTGGGGCAATACACTTTGAAGCATTCAAACTTTGGATAAAAGGCATTAAATTAGTAAAAAAGAAATTTAAAATAAAAAATAACATTACATTTGAAAGTTAATTATGATCCAAACAATTTCAGATAATCTTATATTCAAAGCTTTAAAGTTTATTAAACATGGCCAATTAAAAGTAACTAATTATGATGGAAAAAAATATTATTTTGGCGAAAAAGATAAAAATTTAAATGTAGAATTAATAATTAATAAACCAGGATTAACTTTTAGTATTATAAAAAAAGGTAGCATAGGTCTTGCAGAAGCTTATATGCGAGGAGAATTTGAAACAAATAATCTTTCAGATTTAATTGAACTTACAGCAAAGAATATAAATATTATTTATAAATTTTCAGGACTTTTTGATTTTTCATTTATTAATTACTTAAAAAATATTTTTTTAAAAAATACAAAAAAAAATAGCAAAAATTATATTTCAAGACATTATGATTTGGGAAATGAATTTTTTTCATTATGGTTAGATAAAACACTTACATATTCAAGTGCAATATTTGAAGAAAATAAGAATAATTTAGAAGAAGCACAAATTAATAAATATAAAAAATTAATTAATTTAATAAAACCAAAAACAGGTGATAAAATTTTAGAAATCGGATGTGGGTGGGGCGGTTTTGCAGAATATTTAGGAAAAAATTTTGATGTAAAGCTTGATTGTATTACTATTTCAAAAAAACAATATGATTTTGCTAAAGAAAGAATTCAAAAAAATCAATTAACTGAAAAAATTAATATTTATATGAAAGATTATAGAGATGTAAAAAATAAATATAACTCTATTGCGTCTATTGAAATGATAGAAGCTGTAGGAAAAAACTATTTAGAAAGTTATTTTAAAACTATCAAAGATAATTTACAAAATAATGGAACAGCAGCAATTCAAGCCATAACAATTGATGATAAATTATTTGATAGATATAAAACTAAGGAAGACTTTATCCAAAAATATATATTTCCTGGGGGTTTTTTACCATGTAAAAAAAGTTTACATCAATATGCAAATCAAAGTGGGTTAAATGTAGTAGAATATAATTCCTATGGATCACATTATTCAGATACTTTGAATATTTGGAGAAGAGAATTTGTTAATAAATGGGAAGAGATTTCAAAACAAGGTTTTGATTTAACATTTAAAAGAATGTGGAATTTTTATTTATCTTATTGCGATGCAGGATTTAAATCTAAAAATATAGATTTAATACAATTTTCAATGCAAAATAGATAATTAATTAATGATAAAAAAAATACTTATTTTTTTAACTATATTAGTTATTTTTTTTGCAATATATAAAAACTATTTTAACAATGAAAATATGAGACCAGAAGATTTTAAAAATACAAAACCAATAATTAAAATAGAAGAATATTTTGAAGGTGAGGTTGAAGCTTGGGGAATATTGCAAGATAGAAAAGGAAAAGTTACCAGAAGTTTTAAAGCAAATATGAGTGGGAAATTTGAAAATAATATACTTACATTAGAGGAAGATTTTTATTGGAAAGATGGAGAAGAACAAAAAAGAATTTGGAAAATTGAAAAAATTGATGAACACAATTATTCTGGAACTGCACCAGATGTAGTGGGTATTGCAAAAGGAGTTTCTTATGGTAACGCATTTAAATTTGAATATAATTTAATGGTACCATTTAAGGGTAAAAGTATAAAAATTAGATTTGATGATTGGATTTTCAAACAAGATGATAAAGTTGCAATTAATAGAGCAACGCTTTCAAAATTTGGTTTTAAAGTAGGAGAACTAACAGTTTTCTTTAAAAAAAATTAACTTTAAATTAATTTCATACCTTTTTTAATAAGTTTTAAATAAAGCCAATTGGGCATTATTTTTAAAATTTTCATAATAAACGTAAATTTTTTAGGAAAATGAATTTCAAAAGAATTTGATTTTGTTAAACCTTTAAACATTTCTTCAGCAGCGAATTCTGCTGATACTATCATTGGCATTGGAAAAGGATTTTGATTGGTCATTGGAGTTTTAATGAAGCCAGGATTAACAACTGATACCCTTACATTAAATCTTTTCATTTCAAAATATAAGCTTTCTGCGTAACTAATAAGTGCCGATTTTGATGCACAATAAGCCCCAGCCATTGGTAGACCCCTATATCCAGCCACAGAAGAGACAATTGAAATGTGGCCAGATTTTTTATCTTTAAAATAATTATAAACTGAATTTACACTATTTATTGTTCCAAAAAAGTTTGTTTCCATAATTTTTCTGATACTTTCTAAATTTAATTTTCTTTCAGAATTTGGATCATGAATTCCAGTAGAAAATACAGCAATGTCTATATTTTTAAATTTACTAACAATTTTATTAAAAACTTCTTTGCATTTTTCAACATTTAACACGTCAAGAGGGAAAGAATGAATGTTGTTATTTGATCTAGATATTTCATTTAATAATTCTTCTCTTCTAGCAGACAATGCAACTTGCCAACCTTCATTGGCAAATTTATAAGCTAATGCTTTGCCAATACCACTACTTCCTCCAGTTATCCAAATAACTTTATTATTCATTGATATTTAATATATAATATGAATATTAAGATGATTCTATAATTACTTTTTATAGATTTTATTATTATAATTAATTTATATTTATGGATGATGTTGTTATAGTTGGTGGTGGAATTATAGGTGCTGCATCGGCTTATTTTTTATCTAAAGAAGGAAGAAAAGTTAAAGTTATAGAGAGAGATCCAACTTATAAACAAGCTTCATTCCCTTTATCTCTGGGTGGTTTTAGAAGACAATTTTATCAAAAAGAGAATATTTTATTGGGAAAATTTGCTAAAGAATTTATATTTCAGATACCTGAAATATTAAAAACTGAAAAAAATCCAAACCCTACAGCTAGCATGGTTCCAAATGGATATTTATTAATGTTTGGACCTGATGATGCTGAGGAACAATATCGTGCTTTAGAGAATCACAAAGCATGTGATGCTGGTACAAAAAATATTAAAGGCTCAGAATTATCAAAAATATTTCCATATATTAATAACGAAGGTATAGAAACAGCAACTTTTACTGACAACAAAACCGAAGGTTGGATTGACCCATTTATGTTTCATAGTGCTTTAAAAAGTAAAGCAACTGAACTTGGAGCTGAATTTGTAAAAGGTAATATTAAAAGTCTTTCAGAAATTAAAGCAAAAATAATTATTTCTGCTGCAGGATGTTGGACTAAAGAATTACTGGACGATATACCTGTAGAACCACAAAAACATACTGTATTTAGAGTTAAGTGTCCTAAACATATTCCTGAAATGCCTTTGACAGGAGACTTACCTTCAGGAGTTTATTGGAGACCAGAAGGTAAAGAATATTTAGCTGGATCTCCAAAATCTGTTTTTGATGCTAAAGACTTAGAACCTGCTTGGGATGATTTTGAAGAATTAGTTTGGCCAGCACTTGCAAATAGAATTCCAGCTTTTGAAGAATTAAAATTAACTGGAGGATGGGCAGGATATTATGATTGTAATAGATTAGATAATAATGCAGTTGTAGGTAAACACCCTAAATATGAGAATGTTTATTTAGCTACTGGTTTTACTGGAAGAGGGTTAATGCAAGCTCCTGGTATTGGTAGAGCTTTAACAGAATTAATAATTACAGGAGCTTATCAATCTATTGATATTTCAAATATGGCAGTTGAGAGAGTTTTAGGCAAAAAAGCTAGACCAGAACCTTATGTTCTTTAATTAAGTTCCACAAAAAGTTTGATATTTTTCATTTGAAATAGATGGGGTTTGATATTCAATTATATTTTTTTGTTCAGTATAGGGATTGTTTAAAATTTCTAAAAGTTGATTGATTGGTTTTAGATTATTCTGATTTGCTTCATGTAAGACTTCTTCGACTTTGTGATTTCTTGGTATTACAAGTGGATTAACACTCCTCATCAATTTTATGTATTTTTCTGGCGTATTGTTATTAGTTGATAATCTTTTTTGCCATCTTTTTTTCCAATTTTGGAAGATATTATCTTCATAGTTTTTGATTTTTTGAATTTTAAAGTTCATTAAATGACAAAAAGTATTTGTGTAGTCTATTTTTTTTTGATGCATCCAAGTTAACAAATCTAAAATTAAAAACTTATCTTTTTCATCAGTACCAAATAAACCTAGTTTGTCCCTCATCATGTTGAGCCATTTTTCTTCATATTTTTTCTCGAATGTATTAATTATTTCAGTAGCTAATTGAATTGCTTTATTTTGATCTTGATCAATTAATGGTATTAAGCATTCAGCAAATCTTGAAAGATTCCATTTTGTAATAATTGGTTGATTACAATATGCATATCTACCCATTTGATCTATAGAACTAAATACAGTTTTTGGATCATAGGTGTCCATAAACGCACATGGACCGTAATCAATTGTTTCACCAGAGATACTCATATTGTCAGTATTCATTACTCCATGTATAAAACCAACTCTCATCCAGTTAACCACAAGGTCAATTTGTTTATCTAAAACAGTTTTTAAGAGATCTATTGCTTTATTTTTAGAATTTTCAATATTTGGGTAATGTCTTTTAATCACATAATTTAATAAAGTTTCTAATTCATTTTTTTTTTGTCTAGCTGCAATATATTGAAAAGTTCCAACCCTAATATGACTTAAGGCGACCCTTGTAAGTATTGCCCCATGCAAAGGAGTTTCTCTTATTACCTCTTCACCTGTTTTAACAACTGCCAAACTTCTTGTTGTTGGTATAGATAAATTATGCATAGCTTCACTTACAATATATTCCCTCAACATTGGTCCTAATGCAGCTCTTCCATCACCATTTCTTGAAAAAGCAGTTTTTCCTGACCCTTTAAACTGAATATCATATCTATCTTTTTTTTTAGATAAGTGTTCTCCAATTAAAACGGCTCTGCCATCACCTAACATTGTAAAATGACCAAATTGATGTCCTGCGTATGCTTGAGCAATACTGTTGCTTCCTTTAGGGAGTGAATTACCAGCAAATATTTCTGATATTTCTTTATTATTTAAATTTGAAAAATCGAGATTTAATTCTTTTGTAAGATTTTTATTTAATATAATTAATTCAGGTTTTTTAACTGGAATTGGTTTTGTATTTTCTTTAAATGAGTTTGGTAGTTTGTAATAGGTATTATCGAAACACCATCCAATGGTCATTAGATTTAACTAACTTCTGCTTGATTCTCTTTTGGTTTAACTTCAGTTTTAAATTGATTTGAAATTTTTTGAACTTGTACTGAGGACACTTTATATTCTGCACACATTGTTTCCTCATCTTTCCCATGTCCTGTTACCATATTCACCATATGTTCTGGGAAATGGAACGTTGTAAAGACGATTCCTTCTTTTACTTTATCAGTAACTTCGACTTTTAAAGCTACTTCACCTCTTCCTGAATATAATCTTCCAATATCACCAGTATTCAAATCTCTATCAGCCGCATCTTTAGGATGGATTAATAAAACATCTTCGTTAACAATATTAATATTATTAGTTCTTCTAGTCATAGTAGCAGCGTTGTAGTGTTGTAAAACACGGCTAGTAGTTAATATTAAAGGGTAATCTTTTTGGTTATTTGTAATTTCAGTAGATTCTTTCCAATCAAAACTTTTTAATCGGCCTTTACCTAATTTAAATTCTTCAGTGTGTAATATTTCAGTATCTGTTCCATCTTCTTTTACAGGCCATTGTAATCCAAATTTTCCTAATCTTTCTCGAGTAATACCTTTAAAAAAAGGTACAATATCAGCAATTTCTGATAACACTTGATCTGCATCATAAGTAGGTTGATTAAATCCAAGTTTTTGCATCATGTCTGTTACTATAACGCCATCAGGTTTTGTTCCTGGTAATGGTGGAACTGCTCGGTTAACTCTTTGTACTCTTCTCTCGGTATTAGTAAATGTTCCATCTTTTTCTAAAAATGTAGTTCCTGGTAAAACTACAGTTGCAAGTTTTGCTGTTTCACTCATAAATATTTCTTGAACCACTAATAACTCTAATGAATTCATAGCTTCAACTACATGAGCACTATTAGGATCTGTTTGAACAATATCCTCACCAATAATCCAAATTCCTTTAATTTCTTTTTTAATAGCAGCATCAAACATTTGAGGTATTTTAAGACCAGGTTTAGTTGGATGAGTAACACCATATTTTTCAGAATAAAACTTTTGATTTTTTTTATCTGAAACTTCGAAATACCCTGCACCTTGGTGAGGTTGACATCCCATGTCAGCAGCACCCTGAACATTATTTTGACCTCTTAGGGGATTTACACCAACTCCTTTTCTTCCAATATTTCCAGTAATCATTGCAAGGTCAGCGATTAACATTACTGTTTTTGAACCTTGTTCATGTTCAGTAACCCCTAAACCATGAAACTCCATTGAATTTTTTGCAGTGGCATATGCAATTGCAGCCTCTTTGACTTGTTGTTTATTAACACCAGCAACTTTTGCTAGATGATCAACATCTTGTCTTTCGATATTTTTAAGAAAATTATCAAATCCTTCTGTTCTGTCTCTTATAAAATCAGCGTTATATAATTTTGATTTAATTATAAAATGTAACATCATGTTAAGAACCGCAACATTAGTACCTGGTCTTAATTTAATATGGTAGTCTGCAAGTTTTGCAAGCTCAGTAGTAATAGGATCTAAAACAATAAGTTTTTTACCTTTCATCACTTGCTGTTTTATTTTAGCCCCTGTAACAGGGTGCGCATTTGTTGGATTTGCACCGATAACTAAAAAAAGGTCTGCGTGATAAATATCTTCTGTAGAGTTTGTTGCAGCACCTGTTCCAAATGTTTGTTGCATCCCCCATGCAGTAGGTGAGTGACAAATTCTTGCACAACAATCTACGCTATTTGTTCCTACAGCTGCCCTTATCATTTTTTGAAAAATATAATTTTCTTCATTAGTACATCTTGCTGATGAAATTCCGGCAAATGCGTCCGGACCATTGTCTTTAATAATTCTTTGCATTTCTTTTTTAATAAAATCATAAGCTTCATCCCAAGTTGCTTCTTTAAATTTACCATTTCTTTTGATTAATGGTGTTTTTAATCTATCTGGATGATCATAAAAGCCAAATGCATATCTTCCTTTAATACAGGTGTGACCGGCATTTACTTCAGTTTGTTTAGGTGTATCTATTGCTACTACTTTATTATCTTTAATTGATGCTTCTAAATTACAACCAACTCCACAATAAGAACAAGTAGTTCTTACCTTTTTATCTACAGCAACTGATTTAGATTGAAAAACATCTGAAATTGCATCAGTCGGACATGTGTGAGCACAAGCTCCACAAGAAACACATGAAGAGTCTCCAAACATCATATCGTTATCAGTAGTTATTCTGGACTCAAATCCTCTTCCAGACATAGTTAGGACAAATGAACCTTGAATTTCATCACAAGCTCTTACGCACCTTCCACAGTTAATACAATTATCTAAATTCATTCTCATGTAGTCATGAGAAGTATCTCTTGGAATACCTTTGTGTTGTTTTGGATTATTATATCTATGATCTGAAATACCCAAATCATTAGCAACTGTTTGAAGTTCACAATTATTATTTACTTCGCAAGTATTACATTCCATTGGGTGGTCACTTAAAACCAATTCTACAATATTTTTTCTAAGACTTTGAAGATTTTCATTAGATGTAAAAATATGTTGATTTTCTGCAACTGGAGTATGACAAGAGGCAACCACTTTTGTTGGTCCATCTTTTTGCAATGCAACTTCAACAGAACAGACTCTACAAGCACCATAAGGTGCTAAATTAGGATCATCACAAAGAGTTGGAACTTTTTTTTCTCCTACATAACTTTTTACGAATTTTAAAATAGAAGTGTGGTTAGTACCAATTTCGTATGGTTTACCATCTATATAAGCAATTTTTCTTTTTTCAGAACTCATTAATTATCTTTTACCATATCACTTTTCATTTCATCACCAAAATATTTTAAGATGTTCATAATAGGAGTAGGAATTGCACCACAAAGAGCACATAAACAGCCTTTTTGCATAGTTATCAATAATTCATTAAGTAATTTTAGTGGAATTTTAGAAGTTTTTTTCTTAACTTGATCAAACATTTCTTTTCCTCTGTAAGATCCAAGTCGTCCTGGAAAACATTTGCCACAAGACTCTTCAGCAGAGAACTCAAACAAATGATGTATATATTCAGTCATTGAAAAATTTTTAGGAATACTTACTACACTAGCATGACCTAACATAAAACCTTTTGAGGTAAATTCTTGAAAATCTAAATTTAAATTATCAATTTCAGTGATAGGGACAACACCTCCTAAAGGACCACCAATTTGAAATGCTTTAATTTCCTCTTTATAACCACCACCAATTTCATGAAATATTTTTTTCATTGGTGTACCCATATCAATTTCATAGACACCAGGATTTTTAAAAAAACTATCTAAACAAACCAATTTTGTTCCTGCAGATTTTTTATTTCCAATAGCTGAAAAATTATCTGCTCCATTAATTAGAATTCCTGATGCTGCTGCTAAAGTTTCAACATTATTTACTACAGTTGGTTTTTTATAAAGTCCTTCAGTAACAGGAAAAGGGGGTCTTACGTCAACTTCAGCTCTTCTTCCTTCAATAGAAGCAATCAGTGCAGTTTCTTCACCACAAATGTATGCTCCTTGACCAATACAAATATTTAATTCAAAAGAAAAATCAGTTCCTAAAATATTTTTACCTAATAAACCAGATTTTTTTAATTCATTAATGCATCCATTAATTGCTTCAATAGATTTTGGATATTCACCTCTAATATATAAAACTCCTTCATTACTTCCAATCACGTAACCACAAATTACCATTCCAAATAAAACTTTAAGCGGTTGATCCTCTAACAAATATCTATCTGAGAAGGCACCTGAATCACCTTCATCAGCATTACAAATTACATATTTTTTTTCTGATTGTTCTTTACTACAAAAGTCCCATTTTACCCCTGTAGGAAATCCAGCTCCACCTCTTCCTGTTAAATTTGAATCAAGTAAAGATTTTATAATTTCTTTTTTATTATTTTTTAAAAATTTTGTTAGATATTTTTTAAATAAATCAATTGAAGACAAACTATTATCCATTAAAAAACTTGTAGTAGCGTAACTTTTTGAAAAAAACTTATCTTGTTTAATTTTTTCACCTTTAAGAATTTGATCTATTTTTTGAATATCTTTCCCAGCATAGTTTTCACCATCATAATGAAAAGCATTGTTTTCATAACAATGACCTAAACAAAACATTTCTCCAACTTTATCATCTCCCAATTTTTCTTTTAATTTCTTTTTTAATTTTTCCTGAGTTCCAGAGCACATACATGCACTACCATTACAAACAAAAGCTTTTTTTTTTCTATGGGAAGGTCTTAAAAATTCATAGAAGCTTTCAGCACCATGAATTGTAGAAACACCCATATTATATTCTTTAGCAATTTCTTTAATATCTTTTGGTGAATCTTTAAGAATATTTTCTGACATCTTTTTAAATAAGTTGTCTTTTAAACCAATTCTCCCAGATAAATTACTTATATTTTTGGACACCGCAAAATTCCTTTTTTAACTCACAATAACTTTTTGGTTATTTGTGTAAATATTAAAACTGTCCTCTTTTACGAAACCTATCAAGGTCATGTCAAATTTATTCGCTAAATCAATTGCAAGGCTTGTTGGCGCACCTACACCTATCATTAATCCAATATTTGTCATTAATACTTTTTGTACCAGCTCAAAGTTTAAGCGACCAGAACACGTTATAAATTGATCATTTGGTTTAAGGATATTTTTTAACAAAGAATCTCCAATCATTTTATCTAAAGCATTATGTCTTCCCACATCTTCCCTTAATGATATCAAATTTCCATCTGATGAAAACAATCCACTAGCATGAATTCCGCCTGTTTTAGAAAATTCAGATTGGTTTTTTTTAAGAATGGATGGTGATTTAATTATTATATCTTTAGTTAATTTGGGATTTAATTTTGGTGTTTTATCTTTTTTTATAATTTCCAAGGCATCTAAAGAGGATTTGCCACAAACTCCACAAGAAGAATTAGTTAAAAAATCTCTTTTTATTTTTGAAATATTTACATTATCAGAATTATTTAATGTAATGAGTATTTTATTTTGAATATTGTATTGACCAACTTTTTCTCCATAACTTTCTATACTTTTAATATCTTTTATATTTTGGATAATTTGTTCATTAAATAAAAAACCTCTAACTAAATCTTTATCATGGCCGGGAGTTCTCATCGTTATTGATAAGCTTTTTGTGAGCCAACTTTTTTTTTCTTTATATTTTAAAGAAATTTCTAATGGCTCTTCTATAGATATTAAATCTTCAATATTTTCAAATTTATTTTTTTTAAATTTTGTTATTTTATATTTTGAATTCATTAATTTATTTTAATGGGTATTTTTTTTTTAAGATAAATTTATTTATTAATATTGCCAATGATATGATTATTATACAACCAGAAATAATTGGTAGAATTAAATAATCGAAAGATACACTTCCAATTATAACCATAATAGGATTTCCACCAGCAGGAGGATGAACTACATTAAATAATATCATAAAAAAAATTCCAATACCTACTGCTAATGCTATGCTAATATAAATTGGCAAGGGTATTAAATTAACAAAAATAACTCCAACTAAAGCTGTTATCAAATGCCCAAAAAAAACATTTTTGGGTTGTGCAAATGGACTTTCAGGAAAACCAAACAACAAAACCATTGATGATCCAAAAGACGTCGCCAAGAATAATCCCAAAGCACTTTTGTAAGTTAAAATTGTTAATATCCCAATTGTAAAAGCTGAAAAGAATCCAGCAAGTAAAGCTTTTTTAAAAATATTTTTATTTAATTTAATCATCAAGAGCTTTTAATACAGTCCTTAAAGGAAGGAGCAAACATTCTTTTCTAGATTTATTTTTTTTATTAAAAAGTTCTTTAAAATTTTTCCATTTTTTTTCTAAGTTGATTTTAGTGTTTTCAAATATATTTTCACAAATTATAATAAATTCTTTAATTTCATCTAAATTTTTATTTTTTATATTTCGAGAAAGAAGACTCACTGAAGCTTGACAATAAATACATGACTTACATTGATAACCTATATCAATTACTTTGTTATTCTTAATCAATAGACTTATTTCCATTTCATCACCACAAATTGGATTTTTGTTTTTTGATTTATGTGTATGTTTATCTAGAACTTTGTTGTTTTCTGTATTTGTAGCAATTTCTAAAATTCTTAAATCCATAATATATCTTTAAAACAAATTTTAATGTTTTATATTTTGTTTAATGGATCATAACAAGATTTTAGGAGTAGTGCTAGCAGGTGGAAAGTCACAAAGATTTGGTCAAGATAAGTCCCAAGTTAAATTACAAGGTAAAATATTAATAGATTATATTTTATCAGAAATAGTTGATGAATTTAATGAGACTTTAATAGTAACAAATAATTTAATTAATTTTATGTCTTCTGATAAAATTTTTTTAACTAAAGATTTTAAGAATGGATTGGGCCCATTAGGAGGTGTTTTTACAGCAATGAAATGGGTTAAGGAAAATAATAAAAAATATAATTGGATTTCAACATTTCCTACAGACACACCTTTTTTTAAAAAAAAAGAACTTAAAAATTTTTATAAAAATATTAAAATTAGTGATAGCAAATTATTTTTTATTAAAAGTAAAAAAACAAGACATAATATATTTGGATTATGGTCTATGGATTTAATGGATCAATTAGAATCTGATCTATTAAAAGGTGAAAGAAAAGTTGAATTATGGGCCAATTCAGTTGGTGTAAGTATAATCAATATTGAGTATAAAAAAATTGACCCTTTTTTTAATATTAATACTAAGGAAGATTTAGAAAAAGCAATAAAAATAATGAACAATGATTAGTTATAAACAATCAAAAAATATATTAAAAAAATCAAAAATTATAATTGGTAATGAAATTTTAAAAAGTGACAATTGTTTAAATAGAGTTTCTGCTTCAAATATTTTTTGTAAAGTTGATAATCCTGCAGGAAATAATTCTGCCTTTGATGGATATGCAATAAACTCTATTGATACCAAAAATTTAAGTAAAAAAAAAAATAAATTATTTAAGATTTTAGGAACAGTTGCTGCAGGTGATAAACCATTAAATAAAAAAATAAAAAAATTTCAAACTGTAGAAATAATGACAGGTGGAATAATACCAAAAGGTTTTGATACAATTATACCTATAGAGCAAATAGTATTTTATCCTAATAAAAAAAAAAGACCTGAATATATTGTAATTAATAAAAAAATTAAAAAAAATCAAAATATAAGATTTAAAGGATCTGATTATAAAAAAAATGATTTGTTGATAAAGAAAGGAACTATTTTACAACCTAATCATATTTTAACTTTAAAAACATTAGGTATTAAATTTATTAAAGTTAAAAAAAAACCAAACATATTGTTTTTTTCAACTGGCAATGAAATATCAAATCAAGAAAGAATCTCAAATTGGAAAGTGAGAAATTCAAACAGTTATTATATTAAATCATTACAAGAAAATTTTTTGTTTAATTTTAAAGATGGAGGAATATTAAGAGATAAGCATGAAAAAATTTTTAAAAAAGAAATAAAAAAAATGTTTAATTCAAAAATTAATATTATTCTTACTTCTGGTGCGGTTTCAGCTGGAAAATTTGACTTTATACCTGCTGTTGTTAAAAAATTTAAACTTTCAAATTATTTTAAAAATGTTGCAATAAGACCTGGAAAACCAATTTTATTTGCAAAAATTAAAAAAAAATCCAAAGCAATTTTTGGTCTTCCAGGAAATCCAATTTCATCAGCAGCTTGTTTTAGATTTTTTGTTTATCCATATTTACTAAGCTTACTGGGAATTAAAGATGAAAAACCTATGAAAGCAATCTTGAAAAATGAGTTTAATAAAAAAATAAATTTTACCCGTTTTATCAAAAGCAAAATTAATACAACTAAAAATGGTAAAATCGAGGTTCAAATTTTAAAAGGTCAAGAGTCATTTAGAATTCAGTCATTTGTTCAATCAAATATCTGGATTTTGTTACCTTCTGGAAAAACTAAATTTAAAAAGGGAGAAATTGTAGATTGTTTTTTTCAAAATTATTCAAATAAAAATTTAATATGATAGAAATAATTTTTGTTGTAGTTCAAACTAATTAGAATTAAATGATAATTTATGCTTGAGCTTAAAAATGAAAAAATAGCTGTACCAATTGTCTTGATTGCTGGTCTAGTTTGGTCATTTGGTCCTTTAGTTGTAAGATATATGAGTGATCCACATTTGGTTCCATGGCAATATATTTTCAGTAGAGGTTTAACTATTTTTATAATTTTAAATTTATATTTGTATTTTGAAGAAGGAATAAATTTTTATAAAAATTACAAAAAAATAGGTAAATCAGGGCTTGTTGGTGGTGTAGGTCTTGGAACTGCTATGATTTCATTTATTTATTCAATAACAAATACTAGTGCAGCAATTACACTTTTATGTTTAGCTGCAATGCCTTTCTTTACAGCTTTATTAGCGTTTTTGTTTTTAAAAGAAAAAATTAGCATTAATGTCTGGATATCAATCATTATTGCTACAGTGGGAATTATAATTATGGCTATGGGCAATACTGAAAAAAATTCTTTAATAGGATTTGTTTTTGGAATTACATCTTCTATTGGTTTTTCTATATTTTCAGTAACACTTAGATGGAGAAAAGAAACTCCCAAGTTTACTACTGTTGCTATAGCAGGTCTATTTTGTTTTAGTTTAGCTACAATTATGATTTTAATTAATAAACAACCTTTTTTTACAACAAGTTATAATAGTGCAATGTTTTCACTACACGGTACTTTAGTATGTTTAGGCTTAATTTTATACTCTATTGGATCAAAAGTAATTCCAGCAGCTGAATTAACTTTGTTATCCTTAACAGAAGTTATTGGTGGAATTTTTTGGGTATGGTTGCCATTATTTGGAATAAATGAAGTGCCAACCACAAATACAATAGTTGGTGGTTTTTTTCTTTTTATATCACTTTTTTACTATAGTCTTATCATGAGATGGAATAAGAGATATATTGCTCTTAATTAAATTCTAAAAAATTTATGGAAAGACCTGATTTTTTTAAATTAAAAAATGGTGAAAAAGTAAAACTTCCATTTTCAAACAAAGAATATGATCAGAGAGTAAGTAAATTAAGATCAGCGATGGATAAAAACAATCTGGATATGATTATTTTAACTTCAATGCATAATATAGCTTATTATACAGGATTTATTTATTGTTCTTTTGGTCGACCTTATGGTTGTGTTGTAACTAATGATAAAATTTCTACTATTTCAGCAAATATAGATGCCAGCCAACCTTGGAGAAGATCTCATTGTGAAAATGTTATTTATACAGATTGGAGAAGAGATAATTTTTTAAAAGCAATAGTTTCAATTATTGGAAGAGATAATCCTCCAAAAAATATAGGAATAGAAAATGATCATGTCACTTTAGACATGAAGGAAAAAATTGGATCAATTTTTACATTTTCAGTTTTCAAAGATGTTTCGAAAAAATTAATGAAACTTAGAATGATAAAATCCAACGAAGAAATAGAAATTATAAAAAATGGAGCAAGAATTGCTGATATTGGAGGACAAGAAATAGTAAAAAATATTAAAGAGGGAGCAACTGAAATAGAAATTGCTATTGCAGGGAGAGACAAAATGGAAAGAGAGATTGCTAAAACCTATCCAAATGCTGAATATATGGATACTTGGGTTTGGTTTCAATCTGGAATTAATACGGATGGTGCTCATAATCCAAAAACAAATCGAAAGTTAATAAATGGAGATATTTTATCTTTAAACACTTTCCCAATGATATCAGGATATTATACGGCTTTAGAACGTACTCTTTTTTTAAATAAAATTGATGACGCATCATTAAAAGCTTGGGAAGCAAATGTGAAAGTTCACAAAAGAGGATTGGAACTAATTAAACCTGGAGTTAAATGTTCAGATATTTGTAATGAATTAAATGAACTTTTCGCTGAGCTTGGATATTTACAATATAGGACTTTTGGCTATGGACATTCTTTTGGTGTTTTATCACATTTTTATGGCAGGGAAGCTGGTTTAGAACTTAGAGAAGATATTGATACTGTTTTAAAAGAAAATATGGTCGTATCAATGGAACCAATGATTTTAATCCCTGAAGGAAAAGCTGGTGCAGGTGGATACCGAGAACATGATATTTTAGTAATCGGTAAAAATAAAACAGAAAATATAACTAAGTTTCCTTTTGGACCAGAACACAATATTATTAAAGAGTAAAATGAACAAAGACAAAATAATTGTTAATAGTTGGAATGAGTGGGATCCACTTAAGCACGTAATAGTTGGAAGAGCTGATGGCACTTGTATTCCAGCTCCAGAGCCAGCATTAGATGCTAAAGTTCCAGAAGATTCTGACATGAGAGGTCAGTTTGGTCCGAGAACAAAGGATACTGTAGATAAAGCAAATCAATTGCTAGATGATTTTTCTAATATATTAATAAAACGTGGAATTAAAGTAGATAGACCTTCACCAATAGATTTTAATCAAAAAACATCAACGCCTGACTGGGAATCAGAAACCATGTTTGGTTGTATGCCTCCAAGAGACGTATTGTTAACTGTTGGAAATGAAATATTAGAAGCAACTATGAGTTATAGATGTAGATGGTTTGAATATCTTTGTTATCGACCACTTTTGAAAGAGTATTATAACTTAGACCCTAATATGAGACATGAATCTGCTCCAAAACCAAGATTAACTGATGCTGATTATCGAAAAGATTACCTTTCAGATAAAATTGGAATTCAAAAAAGATTACAATGGACTGAAGATAAATTTTTTGTAACTACTGAAGAAGAGCCATTATTTGATGCTGCTGATGTTTTAAGATTTGGTAAAGATTTAGTTGTTCAACACGGATTTACCACAAATTTAAAAGGAATAGATTGGCTTAAGCGTCATTATAAAGATCATAGAGTACATGCAGTAAATTTTCCAGGAGATCCTTACCCAATTCATATTGATGCAACTTTTACTCCAATAAAAGAGGGATTGATAATAAACAATCCACAAAGAAAACTTCCAAAGGAACAAAGAAAGTTATTTGAAAAAAATGGATGGGAAATAATTGATGCTGCACAACCTGCTCATAATAAACCACCTTCTCTTTGTTATTCATCTGTGTGGCTTTCAATGAATGTTTTAGTTTTAGATCCAAAAACAGTTTGTGTTGAAAAAAGTGAAAAATATCAAGCTGAACAATTAGATAAACTTGGAATGGAAGTTATTCCTGTTGAATTAAGAGACGCTTATGCTTTTGGAGGTGGACTTCACTGCTGTACAGCAGATGTTTATAGAGAAGGAGAATTAAAAGATTATTTTCCTAAACAATAAAATTAACTAGGATTTTTTTTTAGAAATTCTATATATTCTAAAACTTCATTAAATTTTTCATCTGGAATATCTTTATAAGTATTACCAAATTTTTCTTTAACACATAAAGCAACATGAGCATAAGAGTTTCGACCTTTAGGGTGATTTGGATGATCAGGCAATTGTCCAGCCAAATAATCGCCAGCTTCCTGAATAATTTTCCACAGTTTGATAGCATTTTCTTTATTCATTTAACAATAAATATTATAAGTTTATTATTAATATTTAATTATGTCTAAAGTTTTTAAACTAGGTATTGCCAATTCTAACAATAAAAAAATAAATGAAGTTAGTTCAATCGATGTTTTAACAAATAAAGGAGTTGTTGGAGATAGACATTTTAAAGATTTTAATGATCCTTATTGCCAGTTGTCATTAATTGAGTCGGAAAATATTGATTATTATAACATTAAATATGGTTTAAAAATTCCTTATATAGATTTTAGAAGAAATGTTGTGACTAAAGGAATTAAATTAAATGAATTAGTTGGAAAAAAACTATTAATTGGAAATGTTAAAGTTGAAGTTATTGATTTATGTAGACCCTGCAAACATTTGACTGAGATGTTAAATCAAGACAATATTCTTAAAGAATTCTTTAAAAGAGGAGGAATTAGATGTCAAATATTATCATCTTCAAAGATTAATTCTGGAGATAAAATAGAAATTTTAGATTAATTTTTTAGTTTTCTTTAGTTTTGTTTATATCAAATTTTTCTAAACCAGACGATATATTGTTTTTTATTGAATTTTCTTCTTCTTCAAATGATCTTATTTTATCTAATTCTTTTTGTCTAAGCCTTTGTTCTCTTAAATTTTCTCGATGTTCTTTTGCTTTTTGTTCTTTATCAAATTTTTCTTCCCACTCTTTAATTTTTATATATTCTAATTCTTTTTGTTTTTCTTCTTCTTGTTTAATTAATTTTAAAGCTCTTTCTCTTCTTCTTTTTTCTTTTAGTTCAAGATTTTTTTGTTCTTCCTCTCTCACTTGTAAGTCAATATCTTTTCTACTTTGTTCTTCCTCTTTTAATTTTAGTTCTTTCTCTTTATTTCGTAATTCTTTAGCAATTTGAACTAAATCCTCGTCTTTTTTTATTAAACGATCAGTTTCTATTCTTAGTTTTTCTTCTTTAGATTTAATTTCTTTTTCTTTAATTCTTAATTCTTCTTCATTTAGTCTGATTTTGTTACTTTCTTTATTAAGTCTTTCTTCCCAAATTCTAAGATCTTTTCTTTCTTTTAAGAATTGATTTTTTTCTTCAAGTTTTTGTAATTTTATAGCTTTAATTTTACTAAGTTCTTTTTTCTTTTTATAATTTGAATAAGCATTACTTAAAGATTTGGTGGTAAATGTTGCTATCTTAGCTAAACCATTATTTTTCTTTAAAGTTTTTGAAGTATTTTTTTTTCTTTTAACCATTTTATATTTTATTGATTTCACTAGAGAAAAAAATATTTTTCAATATAAATTTTATTACTTGAATATTAAATCTGACTAAATTGGGTACAACCTGAAAGTGATTATTTTTATAAAATTAATTATCATTTTTTTTATATTTTACGCCTTTTCTTTCCAATATTTCTTTAACTTTTTCGGAATAAGGTTCTTCTATATGTTCAGTAGTTGGATTTAGCTCAATTCCAGCAGGTGTAATTGTTTGAGGCATGGCAACGAATTGTGAGTCAGGGTTATCAACTGTTGGTCTTACTTTCATTCTATAAATTCCGAACACTCCAATCACAGAGTGAAAGAAAAATAAGAATATAAAAAATCCGTTTGGACCAATAATATTCATAAATATTGAGCATAAAAAAGGACCACTCATTGCTCCTAAACCAAATAAGAATTGAAGACCAGCACCAGCAGCAACAAATTTTTCTTTTGGAATATAATCATTGGTATGTGCTAAAATTAAAGAAAACATTGGCAAACTACAAAAAGAAAATAAAATAAAGAAAACATAAAACCAAAATTTACTTGTTGCAAGATCACCAGGCATGTACATTTGTTGTGATACTTGAATTGCTATGATAGCAAATATTGCTGCACCAAAAGTAGAAAAAATTAAAATTTTTCTTCTATCATATAAATCTGAAAATTTTCCAATTGGAAACTGAGCTATAGCTCCAGAAATAGCTAATAAAAATGTTACTATTGATATTTCTAAAATTGTAAAATTCATTGACGTTGCATAAACTGCTAGTAAAGTAAATAATGCAGATTGAATAGTTCCATAAAAAAAAGAACTTATTGCTCCGAAAGGAGAAGACTTATAAAGATTTTTTAAAGTCATAGCTTCAATTTTTTTAAAATTTGGTGGTTTCTTTTTTGTTAGCAAAATAGGAATTAAAGCTATCGACGTAATAACGGAAATTAAAATAAAAGGTTCAAAATTTTTTGGAGTACTAAAGTTAAGTAAAAACATACCAATACCCACAGACCCATAAAGTGTAACCATATAAATAGATAATACACTTCCTCTATTTTTATTACTTGATCTATCGTTTAACCAACTCTCTGCAACTGTATAAATACAAACCATACTTATTCCAGTTAAGACTCTTAATAAAAACCAAATAAATGGACTTATTAAAATAGCATGAATTAAAATAACTAAAGATGATAATGATGCAAAAGCAGCAAAGACTCTAATATGACCAACTCTTGAAATTATATTTGGTATCGTTGCTGCCCCAATGAAGTATCCTATAAAATACCCAGACATTAAAAAACCAGTAGCAGTTAGAGTAAATTCTTCTTGAACAGCTCGTACTCCTAGAAGAGAACTTTGAAAGCCATAGGCCATCATTATGCCTCCCATACCTAAAAATAATGCCCAAGAATTTTTTAAAACCTTATTCATAATAATTGCTGTAACTATTCGCGATGTATTAGTAAATCAAGTCTTAATTGTGACAAGCTTAAGATTTTCTAAGCTTTAAAAATGAGTGGACTGCAATGGTAGCTATTATAACAACGCCTCCTTGAAGGGTCTCTATACTTGGTTGTTCTTTAATTATTAACCAAACCCAAATAGGACCTATAATGGTTTCTAACAAGAAAAATAGATTAACCTCAGCAGCAGGTATAAATCTTGGTGCAATAGTTACTAGTACAAAGGGTATTGCAACACACAGAATACACATTAAAGGGACTATTATAAGATCATTTTCAGCAAGTATGAAACTTTCAACAAATAATAATGCGAAAGTTGCTACTAATAATTTTCCAACTACAGCGGCTGGAACTAAATTTTTGGATTTAGCAGATCTTATTGTAACAGCACCTACTGCCAAACCAATAGCAGTAACAAATCCTAAAATATCTCCATAAAAATTACCCAATTTAATAGAATCGAAAAAAATATAAATAACCGCTAAAAAAGTAATAATTATTGAGATCCATGTTTTTTTATCTGGTGGTTCTTTTAGAAAAATTGCGCCAAGAATAGCCGATAATACTGGCGCAGTAGCAATCATTACCAGCGTATTTGCTACATTGGTATTTTGTATTGAAACTACAAAAGTAATATTTGTTATACTAAAAGTGCCTATATAAATAAGTCCGTGGTAACCACTTGAAAAAAGAATTTTGAAAAAATTTAATTTATAAATTAATAGCATTCCTAAAAATACAGTTATAAAAGGAATGATTCCTCTGTAAAAAACTAGTCCCCAAGTATCAATATTAGAAAGTCTAATAAACAATGAATCTGGTGTGATAAAAATTACCGCTATAAAAGCAAGCAATGAACCTTTTTGTTGATTTGTTAAATTATTCACACATTAATAAATTTAAAGTAAAGAATACGGCTTTCTTGAAAAAATTTTTTTAACCATCGGTTCAAAAAATTTTAATGGAAAAGATTTATAATTAGGATCAAATGAATTTTGGTCATATTTTTCGCAAAAATTTATAGTATCTTGATAATATTTATGACCTTTATATTTATCTCTTTTATTTTTATCTCCACCCAAATGGTGCGCATAATAAAACATTTGAAATTCTCCATGTTTTTCAATAATCCAGTGGGTTTTTTCTGTCACATATGGTTTAAGAATTGCTGCGGCATATTCTGAATGATTCATTGGAGCCAATTCATCTCCAATATCATGCAATAAAGCTGCAACAATCATTTCCTCATTTTCACCATTATTATAAGCTCTAGTAGCACTTTGAAGTGAGTGTTCTAATCTTGAAATTTGATATCCTTCCAATGTTTCTGTAAGCCCTGACATGAAATTAAGTATTCTTTCTGCAGTTTTACTTGCAAAATCTTTTTCATTTTTATCTAAAAAAAGATAGTCTTCTTTAGTTCCTTTTTTCATTTCTGTAAAACTTACTTTTTTCATTTTTAATTATTTGATGCAGTATTAAGTAAAGATAGTTGAGTTATTTTACTATCTCCAAGTTCATCAATTGGTTTTACTGGATAATCTCCTGTAAAGTAATGATCTGTTAGTTGAGGATAATTTTCATTTCTTTTATCAAAGCCTATTGCTTTATACATTCCTTCTAAAGATAAAAATTTTAAAGATTTGGCTCCAATATATTCACAAATTTCATCATTTGTATTATTTGCGGCAAGCAATTCTTTTTTAGTTGGTGTATCTACACCATAGAAATCTGGATACTTTATTTCAGGACAAGCAATCTTTACATGAACTTCTTTTGCTCCAGCATCATATAGCATTTTAACTATTTTATGAGAAGTAGTTCCTCTAACCAATGAGTCATCAATTAAAATTATTTTTTTATTTTTGATTGTTGATTGATTAGCATTTAATTTTAATTTTACTCCTAAGTTTCTAATTTTTTGACTTGGTTCAATAAAAGTTCTTCCTACATAATGATTACGAATTAGACCTAATTCAAAATTTTTACCTAAATGTTGTGCAAAACCAAGTGCTGCTGCGTTACCTGAATCTGGAACAGGTACAATTATATCTGCGTTCACATCATTTTCTTTTGCAAGCTCAACACCAAGATTTTTTCGGTGTTCATAAGCTGTTTTACCATTTAAGATACTATCTGGTCTTGAAAAATATATATATTCAAAAACACATGGCCTAATTTTTTTAGGTGGAAATGGTTTAATACTTTTTAGTTGATCTTTTTCTATTAAAACAATTTCTCCATTTTCTACTTCTCTGATAAATTTTGCACCAATGATATCTAAAGCACATGTTTCTGATGCTAAAACATAACTATTTTTTAATTTTCCAATTATTAATGGCCTGATACCAAAAGGGTCTCTTGCTCCAATCAAAGAAGCTTGAGTAAGCATTACTAGAGCATAACCACCTTGTATTTGAAAAATCGCATCAACAATTTTATCTATCTTTTTAACTCTTTTAGATTTAGCAATTAGTTGGACAATTGTTTCTGTGTCAGATGTCGTGTAAAAAATTGCACCATCTTTAACTAATTTATTTCTTAGAGAAATTGAATTTGTTAAATTTCCATTGTGTGCCACACCAATGCCCCCAGCATTAGTGTCTGCAAAAAAAGGCTGAATATTTCTTAAAGTATTTTCACCAGTAGTACTATATCGATTATGTCCAATAGCATAATTTCCTAGAAGATTTTTAAGTACCTTTTCTTTATTAAAATTGTCACCAACTAGTCCAAATCTTTTTTCTGAATAATATTGTTTGCCATCAAAAGTAACTATTCCACAACCTTCTTGACCACGATGTTGTAGAGCATGAAGTCCAAGTGCAGTCAATGCTGCAGCATCTTTATTATTACTTATGCCGAATATTCCACATTCTTCTTTTAATTTAGGATTAAAGTTCTTTAATTTTTTCTTTAGAATCTTGATATGTTTTTTCATTAGGAAACTCTTTCAATAAATAATTACTACCTTTTTCTAAATATGGAAAGATGTATGATTTATTTAAATTTATTGGCCATTTATCGAAGTTATAGACAATATGTATTGCTGAAAATATACAAATAGAGATTATATAAGATCTAATAAATCCAAAAAAGAATCCAAAAATACTATCCAAATTTCCAAGACCAGTGTAACTAATAGCTCTACTTATTCCTTTACTGATAAGTAAAATTAAAAAAATTACAATTATAAAGATGATAATACCAAGGATGACATCCAAAACATATTCGTTATCAATAATATTTTTAACATAGGGTTTTGCTTTAGGAAAAATGATCAAGGTAATAATATAAGCCAACAACCATTTGGCCATAGCAAGAATACTTAAGACAAAGCCTTTACGATAGCATTTTATTAAAGATAAGATTGTAATAATTAAATAAATCAAATCTATAATAGAAATTGAATTATAAAAATCTTTTAAGACATTAATCATTTAAATTTATTTTCCAAAAGGTTTTACTAATAAAATCAAAGATGGAAGTAGTGTTAAAACTGATATCATAGCTAATAACATTGCAAGTCCTGTAAAAATCCCAAAATAAATTGTAGGAATAAAATTAGACAAAACTAATATTGAAAAACCAAAAACGATCGTAATAGAAGTATTTAAAATTGCTTTACCTACTGTTGAATGACATAAGTTAAGAGTTTTATTATAATCATTTAAATTATTAAATTCTTCTTTAAATCTATAGATATAATGAATACTGTTATCAACAGCAATTCCAATTGTAATTGCTGCAATAGTAATAGTCATCATGTCTAATGGAATTTCAAGCAATCCAATAATTCCCAATATAAAAAAAGCTGCAATAAAATTTGGTACTACGCCAATTAAAGATAATTTAATATTTTTAAAAAGTATTATAAACATTGCAAATATACCTATCATTACTAAACCCAAAGTTAGAATTTGAGATTTAAAAAGGCTTTGAAGTAAATTATTGAATAAAATTAAAACACCAGCAAGTTTAAATTCATTTTCATTTAGTCCAATTTTATTTTTTAAATCAAAATTTATTTTTTGAATTAATTCATTTCTTCTTAAATCTTCTTGAGAGTCTATTATTCTAAGGTTAACTCGTGCTTCATTGTCTTTAATAGAAATATAGGGATCAATAATTTCTGTTTTAATACTTTCTGGTATTTTAGAATATAGGACACCCATTTCTAAAGTGCCTAATGGTTTATTGTTATTAAGTAATGTTGCTACATCGATAATTGATGAAAATGATAAAACCTTTCCGACTTGAGGCAAACCATCAAGATAATTATGTACTGATGAAATTTTATCAACCTTATCTTTTGTAAACCAGTATTTTTCATTGTCATCTTCATTTTCGTCTTCCCAATCCTCAAATTCATCATCTGTTTTTGATTTTTCTTTTTTTGGAAATTTTAAGATAACTTCAAGAGGCGTGGTTCCTCCAAGTTTTTTATCTATAAGTTTCATTCCTTTATAAATTTCAGTTTTTTTACTAAAATAATTTATAAAACTATTTTCAACTTTAAGACGACTAATTCCAATTAAACTTAAAATTATTACTATAGTAGTAATAATAAAAATTATTTTATGATTATTTTGAGATATCTTTGCAAAAAAAGAAGTAATTACAGAATTTTTATATTCTTTTAAGGATATATTTTCTTTAGCCACTAAATTGATTAGAGCAGGGAGCAGGGTAAAAGTTATAATGAATGAAGTTATAAGTCCTAAGGTCATCATCCAACCAAAATCAATAATAGGTTTTATTTCACTAAAAATTAAAGAAAGAAAAGCAATAATAGTTGTTAAAACAGTGTATAGAATTGGCCAAAACATTTTAGCTGTAGTTAAAGTAATTAATTCTAAAATTTTCATATTAGGATGATTTTCTTTTAGTTGTAAAAACCTAGTGCTCATATGAATGTTCATTGCCATTGTTAAAATTAACATTAGAGCAATAAAGTTTGAGGAAATGACGGTTACTTTCCAACCTAATAAACCAAGTAGTCCCATCATAATTATTACAGAAAAAAAACAACTACTAATTGGAACTATAATCCAAATTAGTTTTCTAAATACAAACCACAAAGTACCTATAATAAATAAAAAAACTCCTATACCAAATACAATAATGTCATTTTTTATAAATGACATCATGTCATCAGCAATCATAGGTATTCCACCCAAATGTATTTTTCCAATATCTTCGTAACTTTTGATAACATCTCTTATTTCAAGAATATTTTGATGATTTTGCTTTTTAATAAAATCTTTATAATTTTCAATTTCTTCTTTTGATTTATTTTCGATATCTTCTAGTTCATCATTTTTTTTGATATTAATAATAATTCCACTTGTTTTTCCATCTTCGCTGATCACAAAATTTCTAAAGACTGGACTGTTTACAATTTCATTGAAACCTCTTGATCTATCAACATTATCATCTTTCAAAGTTTTAAAGTTTTGAAGTCGTTCTTGCAAAGGTGTATCTGAACTATTTAATAAAGGTATATCTAAAAGAGTAATAACACTATGTACCCAATCTAAACTTTGAATTTTATATTTTAAACTTAAAAGATTGTTAATTGAGTTATCTGAAACCATACTTTCTTTAGGAGTATAGGTTAAAATTAAAAATTCTTTAGAACCATATCTTTTTGTAATTTCTTTAAGGTATTTAAGATCAGGGTCACCTTCAATTAACAAAGTCTCAGAAGAGGCATCTAGCCTAAAATCTTTTGAATGATATCCAAAACTTAATAAAACAATTAATAATATTACAAAAATGGACCTTGGATTTTTAAGTATTATATTTTGATAAAACTGGGCGAACATCTTACCCATTTATATTTGAATTTAACTTAATTGAGTATCTTTAAATTTGGTAAATTGTTCCTCAAATTCGAGAGTTACTTTACCAACAGGGCCATGCCTTTGTTTTCCAATAATTATTTCAGCCAAATGAGCTACCTCATTCATTTTAGCTTGCCATTCCGCATGTTCGACCGTTGCTTCTCTAGGTTCTTTTCTTTGTAAATAATAACCTTCTCTATATACAAACATTACTACGTCTGCATCTTGTTCAATTGAGCCCGATTCTCTTAAATCAGATAATAATGGCTTATGATCATCCCTTTGTTCTACTTGTCTAGAAAGTTGAGATAAAGCTAAAACAGGAATAGACAATTCTTTAGCGATAGCTTTTAGCCCTTGAGTAATTTGTGAAATTTCTTGAACTCTACCATCTTTATTAAACGAAGTTCCTCTCATTAGCTGGATATAATCAACAACGATCATATCTAGACCAAATAATCTTTTTATTCTCCTAGCTCTATTACTCATTGCAGCAATACTTAATGCTGGAGTTTCATCAATATATAATGGTAACTCAGAAATATTTTTTGACGTTTCAATAAATTTATCAAATTGTTCATCTGAAATTTTTCCTCTTCTGATATCATTTGATCTAATTCTTGCTTGTTCAGCTAGAATTCTAGTAGATAGTTGTTCAGAAGACATCTCAAGTGAAAAGAAAGCTATAGTAGATTTTTTTCCAGTATCTTGTAATTTTTGAGCAGCATTGAAAGCAATATTTGTTGCAAGAGATGTTTTTCCCATTGAAGGACGTCCAGCTATAATTATTAAATCTGATTGATGAAGACCACCCAATTTATCATCTAAATCTCGTAAACCTGTAGGAACCCCAACTATTCCTTCTTCATTTTTGTAAGCTGCTGAAGCCATTTCAATAGTTTGTTTCACTGCTTCATCAAATTTAATTAAAGATGAATTGAAAGAACCTTTTTCTGCTAAATCAAATAATAGTCTTTCAGAGTTTTCAATTATAGTTTGACCGTTAGTATCAAGATCATTTAATTTTGCAGTATCGATAGTTTGTTCTGAAATTTTTATTAATTCTCTTCTAACAAACATATCGTAAATTATTCTTGAGTATTCAATTGCTTGCCTTGTAGAAGTAGAAAATTTTGTAATTTTAACTAAATATTCCGGAACATTTAATTCATCTTTTTCATCTTCAAAGTAATTTTTTAAAGTAATTGGATTAGCCAACATTCCCTTAAAAATTAAATTTTCAATTGCCCCAAAAATTTTTTGGTGCATAGGATCATAAAAATTAGCACTTGAAATAATAGTATTTATATCATCAAAAATTTCATTCGTTACAAGTATAGAGCCAATAACAGCTTGTTCTGCTTCTATGTTATTAGGTAATTCTTTAAATTGATCTTTAACTATACTTAAATTATTTTCCATTTTTTTAAATTTATAAGAAAAAAAAATTAAAATGAATTTAAAAAAAAGATTGGGGAAAAAATTGTATAATTATTGAATAATTTCAGCTGTCTCAACTATAATTAGTATTTCTGCATCAACTTCAGAATGTAAAGAGATTTTTACTTTAAATTTTCCTAGAGATTTAATTTCTTTAATTGGTTGTATCATTGATGGTTTAATATCTAATTGTTCTTTTTCTTTAATAATCTTTGAAATTTCAGTTGGTTTAACAGAGCCATACAATTCTTTGTTTTCAGTACTTAGTTTTTTAATATTAAATACTTTTTTGTTAATTTTTTCTGCTATTTTTTTTGCCGCTAACTTTTTTTCATTATCTTTTTTTGAAAGTTGAGATTTAATTTTTTCAACTTGAAGGATATTTTCTTTTGAGGCGTATAAAGCTTTTTTATTAGAAATTAAAAAATTCCTAGCAAAACCTCTTTTAACATCTATTATTTCACCAATAGATCCAATTTTTTTTAAATTTTCTAATAAGATTACTTTCATTTATAATAATGCTAGATTTCTAGCCCTTTTTATTGACAAAGATAATTCCCTTTGTTTTTTTTGACTTACATTTGTTATTCTTGAAGGTAAAATTTTACCATTTTCAGAAATATATTTTTTCAGTAATTTTATATTTTTATAATCAATTTTTGGAGATCCTTTAATTGATAGAGGACAATTTTTTTTAAATTTATATTTATTTGGTTGAAATAAACTTAATTTTGCAAAATTGCTTTGCTTACTTTTTTTATTTACATTTTTTCTCTTGGGCATATTTAGTTTTTAATACTTTCTTTTTTTTCATTTTCATCTTTTTTTGAAAAGTAATTTGTATCAAGATCAAATTCTTTAACTTTAACTGTTAAATATCTTAATAATTTTTTATCAATTGCTTCACTTTTTTCTAATTCATTTATAACATTACCTTTGCCTTTAATTTTAAAATGTATATAGCTTCCTTTTTTATTTTTTTTTATTAAGTAAGAAAGATTTAAAAGTCCCCAATTTTCTGTTTTTATAACCTCACCATTATTTTTTTTTACAATTTTAGAATATTTTTCGGTTAATTGTTTTATTTCACTTGGAGAAGCATCTTGTCTTGCTATAATTGTATGCTCGTATAAATTCATTTAAGTTCTTTAATAAAAAATGAGGATATACTATTATAAATCTTTAATTACAATAGCAAAAAGGATAAAAAAAATAGGTTTTTTTAGATGTTTTCAGTAATTTTTCCAGGACAAGGATCTCAAATAGTTGGTATGGGAAAAGAGTTTTTTGATAAATATAATTTAGTTAAAGAACTGTTTAAAGAAGCTGATGATTCACTGGGAATTTCTTTATCAAAAATTATTTTGGAAGGTCCTAAAGAACATTTAGATCTTACTATTAATACTCAACCAGCAATATTTTTAATCAGTTATTCTATATTTCAAGTTATTAAAAAAGAATTTAATATTGATTTAAATCAGGCAAAATATTTTGCTGGGCATTCATTAGGAGAATATTCTGCTTTGTCATCTGCAAATTATTTAAATTTTTCAGATACTATCAAACTTTTAAGAATCAGAGGAGATGCAATGCAAAATGCAGTTCCAAAAGGAGAAGGAGGTATGTTGGCAGTATTAGGTTCAACTGTTGAAATTATAGAAGATATTTTAAAAGAAAATCAAAATAACTTTTCAGTTCAAATAGCTAATGACAATTCACAAGGCCAAATTGTATTAAGTGGAAAAAATAATAATTTAATTAAATTAATTGATGTTTTAAAATCAAAAAATATTAAAAATATAAAATTACCCGTAAGTGCTCCATTTCATTGTCAGCTTATGAATAAAGCAACAGATGTGATGAAAAAAGAAATTGAAAAAGCTAATTTTCAAGACTCAAAAAATATATTAATTTCAAATGTAACAGCAAATGAAATTTCAGATAAAGAAGAGTTAAAAAAATTATTAATTGATCAAATTGAAAATAGAGTAAGATGGAGAGAAAGTGTTATTAATATGATTAATAAAGGTATTAAGCAGTTTATTGAGATAGGACCTGGAAAAGTGTTGTCAGGCTTAGTTAAAAGGATAGATAAGAATGTAAAAATTAATACAATAAACAATGTGAGTGATATAAAAGATTTAAAAATATGAGTAATTTAAAAGATAAAAAAATTATTGTAACTGGAGCTTCAGGAGGAATAGGTAATTCAATAATTAAAAAACTTAATGATTGTGGAGCAAATATATTAGCCACAGGAACTAAAATAGAAAAACTTGAGGAATTAAAATCTAAATTTAAAAATGTGAAAATTATAAAGTTTGATATTTCACAAAGTGATAAAATTGAGGAGTTTATTGAAAATGCAACAAAAGAACTAAATGGAAGTTTAAATTGTATAGTTAATAATGCAGGGATAACTCAAGATAATTTAGCAATTAGAATGAACTTAGATGAATGGAAAAGAGTTATTGATATAAATTTAACCTCAACCTTTTTATTAAGTAAATTTGCAATTAAAAAAATGCTTAAAAACAAATCAGGAAAAATTATAAATATTACTTCAGTTGTAGGTCATACAGGTAATTTAGGTCAAGCTAATTATACGGCGTCTAAGGCTGGGATAGTTGCTATGTCAAAAAGTTTGGCAATAGAATATGCTAAAAAGAATATCAATATTAATTGTATTTCACCTGGTTTTATCAAAACTGCAATGACAGACAAGATAGATGAAAAATTTAAAGAAGTTATAATATCCAAAATACCTTCAGCAAGATTAGGAGAACCAGAAGATATTGCTAATGCAGTTCTTTTTTTAGCCTCAGATCAATCTGATTATATTAATGGGGAAACAATACATGTTAATGGAGGCATGTATATGGCTTGACAAAATAAGTTTTTAAACTATTAAGAATTTAAAACAAAAAGGATCAATATGTCAGAAGATGTTTCAAGCAAAGTAAAAAAGATAGTAGCAGATCATTTAGGTATTGATGAAGCCAAGGTTACTGAGGAGTCAAGTTTCATAGATGATTTAGGAGCCGATAGTTTAGATACAGTTGAATTAGTAATGGCTTTCGAAGAGGAATTTGGTTCAGAGATTTCTGATAGTGAAGCTGAGAAAATTTTAACAGTAGGTGATGCTGTAAAATTTATTGAAGGAAAAGCTAATTAATTTTTTTGATGCCCAGAGAGAATGATGGGATAATGATTATTTTATCCTCTCCATCTGGAGCTGGTAAAACTACTTTGGTTAGTTTATTATCTAAATTAGATAATTTTGAAGTATCTATTTCTCACACAACAAGACAACCTCGAGCCAATGAAATTCAAAATAAAAATTATTATTTTGTAGATGAAGCTGAATTTAAAAAACTTATAAAAAATAAAGAGTTTTTAGAATATGCTAAAGTTTTTAATAATTTTTATGGATCAACAAAAACTCCTGTAATTAAAAATTTAAATAAAGGAAAAAATGTTTTATTTGATATTGATTGGCAAGGTGCAGATCAAATAAAAAATAAAAAATTAGATTATAAATTAATCACTTTTTTTATCTTACCACCAAGTAAAGAAGTTTTATTTGAAAGATTATCTAGTAGAGATATGAAAGATAAATTAATTGTGGAAGAAAGAATGAAACAATTTAGTCATGATGTATTGCGTTGGATTAATTATGATTATGTGGTTGTTAATGATAATTTAGAAAATTGTTATTCTAAAATTTATAATTTAATAGAAGCAGAGATAAATAATAGTTCAAAAGATTATGATAAAGGGTTTATTAAAAATCATGTTGAAAAATTAACGTCTTAAGTTTTCATATTCTCTCGTTAATTTGTAATAGGTGTCAGAATTTAAATTTTGAGGTCTTAAATTTAAATTAATTTTTAATTTTTTTATAATTTCTAAATTACCGTTAAACATTTGATTATATGGTTTTTTTAGCATTTTTCTGCGTTGATTAAAAAAAACCCTAGTTATCTTTTCTAAATTTTTTGGATTTTTAATTTCATAAAAAATTTTTTTTGGTTTAAAAAATAACAAAGAACTATCAACCCTTGGTTTTGGAGAAAAACTATTCGATTTGATATCACAAATTTTTTCTATATTTAATTTCCAATTAGCTAATACTGACAATCTTCCATATTTAGATGAATTAAAATTTGAAATAATTCTGTCTGCAACCTCTTTCTGAAACATTAAAATTAAGCAGTTAAACCAAAAATAATTATTATCTAAATTTAATATCCATTTACACAATATTTCAGTTGAGATATTATAAGGAAGATTCCCAAAAACAATTAACTTCTCTTTTGCGATTTTTTTTTCATTAATTTTTAAAATATCTTCATTAATAATTATTATTTTGTTTTTAAATTGATCAGCTAAAAAAGAAGCTAAATTGTTATCTTTTTCTATAACGAAAATTTTTTTAGGATTATTCTTTAAGATATGTGAGGTTAGATTTCCAGTTCCAGGCCCAACTTCAAGAATTGAATGATTTTTAATTTTTGTTATTTCAACTATTTTTTTAAGAATATTTTGATCTGTTAAAAAGTTTTGGCCTAAACTTTTTTTTGCTTTAATCATTTTTAGAATCTAAAAACATTATTGCTTTTATTAAACTTAATGGATTTGATAAATTTTTACCTAGCATTTTTTCATTTGGACCATGATCTGGAGAAATTCTAATAAATGGAAGTCCTAAAGTAATATTGATAGCATCATATTCAAATAAAGTCTTAATAGGTGTTAATACTTGATCATGATACATTCCTATAATTACATCATATTTTTTTCTATTTTTTTTTAAAAAGATAGTATCTGCTGCAAAAGGTCCTGAAACTTTATATCTTAATTTAGATAAATGTTTTATTGCTGGTTTTAATATTTTTTGATCTTCATCAAATAAATCATTTGTTTCACAATGAGGGTTCAACCCTGATATAGCAATATTAGGTTTTCTTTTAATATATTTATTAAAAAAAATATTAATTAACTTAATTTTTTGAATGATTAATTTTTTATTAATTTTTTTTGATACTTTTTTTAAAGGTAAGTGTGTAGTGATTGGGCAGACTGATAAGTTTTTATTATAAATCAACATTGCAAAATTTTTAGTATTAGTTTTATTAGCCAAAT
>CACFSG010000002.1 GCA_902568875.1 uncultured Pelagibacteraceae bacterium | reverse complement strand
AAACACCTTCAAGAACAGGAATGAGAAGAGCTAAAAATATGAAATTTTTATCTAAAAATGTTGTTGAAGACAAAAAATCAGGTGAATATAGATTATCCCATCATCTGGATTTAAAAACAGGTACATATAAAGGTCGACAAGTTTTAGACCCAAAAGATTAATTATATTTATATAAAATGTCAGATTTAATTAAAATTGCAGTAGATGCAATGGGTGGTGATGGATCACCTAAAAAAATTGTAGATGGTATTATTCACAATCATAAATCTAATCATGAAAATTTTTTTCAAATATTTGGAGATAAAAATGAAATTGAAAATAATATAAAAAATAAAATTGATAAAAATTATTATAAAATAGTTCATACCAACAAAGTTGTAAAAAGCACAGATAGTCCTTTAGAAGCAGCAAAAAAAGGAAAAGATACAAGTATGTGGTTAGCAATTGAAAGTGTAAAAAAAAAAGAAACTGATATTGTTATATCAGCAGGTAACACTGGAGCATTGTTAGTTATTGCAAAATTGAATCTTAAAATGATTGAAAATATTGACAAACCAGCCTTATCAGCTTTGTGGCCAAATAAAAAAGGCATGAGTGTTGTTTTAGATCTCGGCGCAAATATAGAATGTAGTTCAAAAAATTTAGTTGATTTTTCTATTATGGGAGCTTCTCTTTATAAATCTCTTTATCAAAATGAAACTCCCAATGTAGCATTATTAAATATTGGGTCTGAAGAATTTAAAGGGAACGAAATAATTAAAGAAACTTTTCAAATATTAAATGAAAAAAAATTAAAAAGTTTTAATTTCTCTGGATATATCGAAGGAAATGAACTTATGAATGGAAACGTCAATGTAATTATTTCTGACGGTTTTACAGGTAATGTAGCTTTAAAAACTGCAGAAGGAACAGCAAATTTTATTACTAGTGAACTTAAAAAAGCAATTAGCAGTTCAATTTTAGGTAAAATATCGTCTTTAATAAATATTTCTAATTTAAAAAAATTTAAAAAAAGATTAGATCCAAGATTATACAATGGTGCTATTTTTATTGGTCTAGACTCTCCAGTTGTAAAAAGTCATGGAGGCACAGATTTTATTGGATTTTCTAATTCATTAGATGTTTGTAATAGAATTATTAAAGGTAATTTGATAGATAAAATTAGAAATAATATCTAATTAAATGAGAATAAATTTAACTAAAAAAGACTTAGTTAATACGCTTTATATGCAAATTGGATTTTCCAAACAAATATCTGAAAATTTGATTGAAGAATTTTTCTCATTAATTATTACAAATTTAAAAAAAAATAAAAGTGTTAAAATTTCTAATTTTGGCACATTTTTAATAAGATCAAAAAAATCAAGAATTGGCAGAAATCCAAAAACAAAAGAAATAAAAACTATATCAAAAAGAGATGTAGTTTTGTTTAAACCATCAAAAGAATTTAGAGAATTTATTAATAATAAAAATGAATAAAACATTTAATTCTTATAAAACTATAAGTGAGGTTGTAAAAATATTAGGACTTAAATCAAAAAGAGGCCAAACAATTCCAACTCATACTATTCGATTTTGGGAAAAAAAATTTAAACAAATTAAACCTAAAATATTTAATGGGAATAGAAGATATTATGATAAAAAAAATATTGAATTACTAAAAAAAGTTCATTTTCTTCTTAAAGAACAAGGTATGACAATTGATGGAGTTAGAAAAATTTTAAATAACAAAGAATCTTTAAAACTTGACGAAATTTCAAATCAAACTATAAAAGCAAATAATTTAAAAAATAAGTTAATTAAGATTTCTACTCTTGTTAGGAATTTAAAAAAATTAAAATAAATTAATATGGCAAAAAAAACACATATAAAAGTTCGTTTAGTACCTGAAAAAAAACCAGATAGTCCTTTTTTTTATTATGTAAAAAAACCTGCCGGTGGAGAAAAAGCTAAAATTAAATTAAAAGCTAAAAAATATAATCCCGCTACAAGAAAGCACGAAGTTTTTATAGAAAAAAAACTTCCACCTCATAGTAAATAATTATTTTTTTTTAAAGTTTTTTTTTTCGTAATTAATATATGACCAGATCATATTTTTCCAAATACGATTTGTTATTTTTGGATCAATTTTTATTTTTTTTGATTTTAATTTTATTCTTTTTAATATTAGATTAATTCTTTTTTTATCCACAATTTCATTTTTAAATTCTTTAAGTTTTAAAACATCATTTACTAAAATGGTTCTTTTTTTGACTAAAGAAAGAAGTTGATTGTCTAATTTATCCAACTTAACTCTTATTAAAGCTAATTTTTTTTTATTATTTGGCGACATTTATTCAATTGGATTAGTTTATAATTATTATATTTATCTAATTATGTACATAGAAAATAATCAAATAAAAAAATATGTTTCATTATGGTTAATTTTAATGTTTTCACTTATATCAATCATGATTGTTGTAGGTGGATTAACAAGATTAACTGACTCAGGATTATCAATCACTGAATGGCAACTTTTTTCTGGTTTTTTACCACCTTTAAATAATACTGATTGGATCAATTATTTCGATCTATATAAAAAAATTCCAGAATTCACTGAACAAAATTATTCAATGAGCATGCAAGAATTTAAAGTTATTTTTTGGTGGGAGTGGGGACATAGATTTCTAGGTAGAGTTATAGGTATTTTATTTTTATTACCATTGATATTTTTTACTTATAAAGAAGGATTTAGAAAACTAATAAATTTATATTTAATTTTTTTTTTAATTTGTTTTCAAGGATTTATGGGATGGTATATGGTATCTAGTGGTTTAGTGGATAGAGTTGATGTAAGTCACTTCCGTTTATCTATACATTTAATAATAGCTTTTTTAATTTTATCATTAATACTATGGAATTATTTTACTTTAAAAATTAAAATAGATATAAATAATAAATTAAATTTTTTTTTACCATTAATTTTTTTATTTTTTATTTTTTGCCAAATTATTATTGGAGCTTTTGTATCAGGAATGGATGCTGGACAAATATATAATTCTTGGCCATTAATGGGTTCTTCTTATTTTCCAGATGATAATAATTTAATTAATATTTTTAAACTTTCAGCTTTTAGTGATCCATCACTTGTACAATTTATGCATAGAAATTTAGCATATATAATATTAATATTTTATATTTTTTTATTAATCAAAATTTATAGAGAAAAATTAGATAATTTATTTTTTGCGATAAAAATTGTGGGTATTTTTTTATTTATTCAAATTATTTTGGGTATTCTAACTTTAATTTATGGTGCACAGATATATTTAGCATCTATGCACCAATTAAGTTCAATATTTTTAGTTAGTTTTTCAGTTTATTTACTTTATCTAAATTCTAACCAACAGCTTTTAAGTTAGATTTTCCTGATAGATTTAAAGCTTGATTTAAATCTGCAATAATATCGTCAGGATGTTCAATACCAATAGATAATCTAACATAACCTGGTGTTACACCTGCTGCAAGAAGTTCTTCTTCAGTCAATTGACTATGAGTAGTTGTAGCCGGATGAATTGCTAAACTTCTAGCGTCTCCTATATTTGCAACATGATAAAACATTTTTAATGCTTCAATAAATTTTTTACCTGCTTCAACGCCACCTTTAACTTCAATACCTACTAATGCTCCATTACCACCTTTAAAGTATTTTTTTGATCTAGCAGCTATATCACCTTCATGAAGAGTAGGGTAAATGACTCTTGTAACATTTTTATGTTTTTTTAAAAAATCAACAGCTTTTTCAGCATTTGAACAATGTTGTTTCATTCTTAATGGAGCTGTTTCCAAACCTTGTATTATACCCCATGCATTATCTGGTGCTAAAGGTGCTCCTAAATCTCTTAACAAACAAACTCTAGCTCTTACTACAAAAGATACATTTGCACCAGTTAGTTGAGGTACTACTTCTCCCCATTTGGCTCCACCATAACTCATATCAGGTTCATTGAAAAGTGGTTGCCTTTTTGGATCAGCTGTCCAGTCAAAGTTTCCACCATCTACTAAACAACCACCGATTACTGTTCCATGACCACCAATAAATTTAGTTAAAGAATGAACTACAATAGCAGCTCCATGTTCTAATGGTTTACAAATAACAGGTGATGCTGTGTTATCCATTATTAATGGTATGCTATATTTTCTACCAATATTTGAAACTTCTTCGATTGGAAAAACTCTAAGATAAGGGTTTGGTAATGTTTCTGCATAAAAACATCTTGTTTTTTCATCTATAAGTTTTTCAAAATTTTTTGGATCAGCTGGATCTGCATATCTACATTCAATTCCAAGTTTTTTTAATGTATGTGTGAATAAATTAACAGTTCCACCATACAAATCTGTTGAACTGATAAAATTATCTCCAGATTGACATACATTCATAATAGCAAATGTTGAAGCAGCTTGACCTGAACCAACAGTTAATGCAGCCAAACCTCCTTCTAGAGCGGCAACTCTTTTTTCTAAAACATCATTAGTTGGATTCATTATTCTTGTATAAATATTTCCAAACTCTTTTAGTGCAAATAAATTTGCCGCGTGACCTGTATTATTAAATTGATACGAAGTTGTTCTATATAAAGGCACTGCTACAGCTGTTGTAGCTGGATCACTTCTATAATCACCACCATGCAATGCAATTGTTTCTGGGTTTTTACTCATTATACTCTCCTTTTTAGTGCTTTCGCTTTATGCAAGGTGCACAATATAGTTCAAATACCTACGATGATTTTTTTTTAAGTCTAGTCTTGCAAGAAAAACAGTATCTAAAGCGTTGATGTTATTTGGATAACTCGCTTTAGCAGGTTTTATTCAGCGCCCTGCAAGTTGATATTAAATCAGCGCAAAAAAAAACTAAATTAAATTTTTATATTTGTCAATAATTTAAAATTGTTTTATTTCGATAAAGATGGATAATTATTAGTAATAAAATCTTTTAAAACTTTTAAAACTCTATCAGCCTCTTCAAGTAACATCATATGACCGCAATTATCAATAATTTCAACTTTACTTTTTTCGATTAAATCTGCTAATTTTTTTCCTTCTTTAATTGGACACATTTTATCACCTGTAGCGAGTATTGATAATGTAGGTATTTTTATTTTTTTAGCAGCTTCAAATCCATTTTTATAATTATCACATGCACGGAAATCTACGCCTAGGGTATCTTTTATAGTTCTAGATTTAGCTAACATTCCACCAGTATTTATATGATACAAGCCTGGAACAGGATGACCACCAAAATGACCTGCGGGACCATGTGCCCAATCCATCATTAAATCAACTGCTTTTGGATCATTGTTTTCAGCTAATTGTAATAATTCAGGATTCATAGGAATAGCTCCCGCACCACCCATTAAACTTAAAGTTTTAATTTTATTTGGATACCTTGATGTACACTCAATTGTAACTAAACAACCTTGAGAATGACCAACTAGGGAAGCTTCTTTATATCCAACCGCATCTATTACACTATTTATCCAATCAGCCATATCTTCAATTGATTTTAAACTTTTTCCACCAGATAGACCGTGACCAGGCATATCTAAAGCTAGGACACTGTAACCATGAAAGGCAAAATATCTAGTTTGAAGAACCCACGTCATATGAGTTAAGCCACTTCCATGAACAAAAATAATTAAAGGTTTATTTTTATCGAATGGACGCCCACCAGTAGAGGCAAATACTTCATTGCCATTTACTTTAAATTTCATTGATTAGAAACAAGTCGTGGTTTTCTTGCTGCTCTAAAACCAACTTCAAAATCATTTTTAATATCATCTATATCTTCAATACCAACAGATAATCTAATCATATCATGAGATAAACCGGCAAATTTTAAAGTTGCTTCATCCATCTGTGAGTGAGTCCCTGAAGCAGGATGAATAACCAAAGTTCTAGTATCACCAACGTTAGCTAAATGAGAAGCTAATTTAACATTGTTAATAAATGCTACACCGGCATCCTTTCCTCCTTTAATTCCAAAAGCTATCATTGATCCACGACCATTAGGTAAAAGTTTTTTTGCTAATTCATGATCAGGATGGTCAGGCACACTCGGATGAGAAACCCAAGCTACACTTTCGTGTCCTAATAAATATTTAACCATTTCTTCTGCATTAGAACAATGTTTTTTCATTCTTACAGACAAAGTTTCAATACCTTGTAATACATTCCAAGCATTTTGAGGACTTAAACAAGGACCAAAATCTCTCATACCTTCGGCTCTTGCTTTCATTGTAAAAGCAGTAGGACCAAATTCTTCTGCAAAAGATAATCCATGATATCCTTCATATGGTTTTGTCATAGTTGGAAATTTATCATTTTGCATCCAATCAAAATTACCACCTTCAACTAAAATTCCAGCCATAGAAGAACCATGTCCTGCCATCCATTTGGTTAAAGAATGAACTACTATGTCAGCGCCATGTTCAAATGGTTTACAAAGATACGGTGTTTGATAGGTTGCATCAATTATTAATGGAATACCTGCATCATGAGCAATTTTTGCTATCTCTGGCATATTCATAATTTCGTTTCCTGGATTTCCAACTAACTCACCAAATATACCTTTAGTATTTTTTTGTATTGCTTTTTTAAAACCTTCTGTATCTCTAGGTTTTACAAAAGTACATTTTATTCCAAATTTTGGTAAAGTTAATCTAAACAAATTAACAGTTCCTCCATATAATTGAGATGAGACAACCAAATGATCACCAGCTTCACATAATGTCATAACAGTTAAAAATATTGCACTCATGCCAGAAGATGTAGCTAAAGCAGCAGTTCCACCTTCAAGTGAAGCAACTCTTTCTTCCAAAACACCAACTGTAGGATTAGAAATTCTACTATAAATATGACCACCTCTTTCAAGATTAAAAAGTGCAGCAGCATGATCAACATCATCAAATAAATATGATGTAGTTTGATATATTGGTACTTGACGAGAGCCAGCATTTTTATGTGGTTGATAACCCGCATGTAAGCTTAAAGTATCGAATTTATAAGTTTTGGGATCTGTTGTTTTTTTAGTTTTATCACTCATTATTTTTCCTATTATATTAGTTTTATTTTAGTAAATTTTATTGATTTAACCCGCACTTAAACCTTACAATTACTATCAATATTAATATAATTTGACAATATTACCTTTTATAAGTATTAATCCCGCATTCATGACTAAATTTGTTAAAAATAGTGAAATACAAAGCAATTGGTATGAAATTGATGCTAAAAATGCTGTTGTAGGCAGATTAGCAGCAATTATTTCTAAAATCATAAGAGGTAAAAATAAAACTACTTATACACCTCATATGGACCATGGTGATTTTGTAGTTGTTAAAAATATTGAACAATTAAAATTTACAGGTAAAAAATTTCAAAATAAAAAATATTATAAACATACTGGTTATCCTGGAGGTATAAAAGAATTGACTCCAGAAAAACTTGATCAAAAAAAACCTGGTGAAGTTTTAAAATTAGCTGTTAAAAGAATGTTACCAGGAGGTGTTTTGGGAAGAAAACAACTCACTAAATTAAAAATTTATACTGGAACAAACCATCCTCATGCAGCGCAAAATCCGAAAATTATTGAATTAGACAAGTTAAATAACAAAAATATTATAAGAAATTAAAATGGAAAATACTCAAACAATCGACAAAACATCAAAAATAAAGTTAGATTTTAAAGATAGCAAATATGCTACAGGAAGACGAAAAACATCTATAGCAAGAGTTTGGGTAAAAAAAGGATCTGGTAAAATATATGTTAATGGTAAATTATTTAATGATTATTTTGCAAGTGATAATCATAAAATGCAAATTACAAGACCTTTTGAACTAATTAATCAAGCTACTGAATATGATGTAAAATGCAATGTAAAAGGTGGTGGTCCAACAGGTCAAGCTGGTGCAATGGTACATGGAATATCAAAAGCATTAGTTTTATTTGATGAGAATTTTAAATCTACTTTAAGAACTGAAAAATTGACCACTAGAGATTCCAGGGCTGTTGAAAGAAAAAAACCTGGAAGAAGGAAAGCTAGAAGAAGCTTTCAATTTTCTAAAAGATAATTTTTTTTTAATTTAAAACTGTTATAATAAAAAATGCCTAAGCTTAACGTATTAATTGCTGGTTCAACTGGATATATTGGTGTTCAACTTATTAAATTATTAGTTAAACACAAACATGTAAAAATAAAATATCTTTGTGGAAATAATTCTATAGGAAAAAAAATATCTAATTATGATAGATCAATTTCCTTAAAAAAATTGCCCAAAATAGTAAAATTTAATAAAAAATATTTAAAAGAAGTTGATGTAATATTTACAGCTTTGCCTAATGGGGAAGCACAAATTATTTCAAAATTATTAAATAATAATAATATATTGATAGATTTAGCTGCAGATTTTAGACTTCAAAAAAGTTCAGATTATTTTAAATGGTACAAACAAAAACATAAAGCAGTAAATAATATTAAAAAAAGTATCTATGCCATACCAGAAATTACAGGCAATAAAATAAAAAACTATAAAATTATTTCATGTCCGGGGTGTTATCCAACTTCAATTCTTTTGCCATTGATTCCATTATTAAAAGAAAATTTAATTAAAAAAGATAATATTATTATAGATTCAAAGTCTGGTTATTCTGGTGCCGGTAGAACAGTGCATAAAAAATATAAAAACAAAAATCTATATGAGTCATTAAGTGCTTATGGAGTAGGTTTTCATAGACATAATTCTGAAATAGAACAAATGTTAAAAAATTTTACAAAAGGAAATTTCAGCTGTTATTTTACACCACATTTAACTCCAATGTTTAGAGGTATATTAAGTACTATTTATGTTGATTTAACTAAAAAAAGTTCTCAATTAAAAATAATTAGAAATTTATCAAAATATTATAAAAAAAATAATTTTATTAAAATATTAAATAAAAATAAATTAATTAGTACTAATGACGTTATAAATACAAACAATTGTTATATTTCTGTTTGTAAAACAAAGAATAAAAACAAAATAATAATACTTTCTGCTATTGATAATTTAATAAAAGGTGGGGCAGGTCAAGCAGTACAAAATTTAAATTTAATGTATAATTTTCCAAAAAAAGCAGGTTTGCAATGAAAATTTTAATATATTTTTTATTTTATTTAATGATAAGTAATTGTTCATTAGATAAAAATTCTAAATACTGGACTGAAAATAATTTAAAAAAAAATAATAGTAAAAAATTGATTAAAATTATTAAAAAATCAAACGATATACGATTAATGACTGTTGATGAATATAAAATTTATATAGATGATTATATTAAAAAAAGTAAATATCCAGAATTAAACTAATGAAAAATATTATAAATATTGCTGTAGTAGGTCTTGGTCAAGTAGGTATTTATTTATTAAATGAATTAAATACTAAAAAAAAAGATATTGAAGTTAAAACAGGAAAAAGAATTAATATAGTTGCTATATCCGCAAAAAATATTAATAAAAAAAGACGATTTAAAATTAATAAAAAAATATTTTTTAAAAACCCTCTAGAAATTTTTAAAAATAAAAAAGTAGATATTTTATTTGAAGTTATAGGTTTATCTGATGGCATTTCAAAAAAAATTGTAGAAAAAGCTTTAAAAAATAAAATTAATGTAATAACTCCTAATAAAGCTTTAATATCTAAACATGGAGATTATTTATCTAAATTAGCAGAAAAAAATAATGTTAATTTAGAATTTGAAGCCTCAGTCGCAGGCGGAATACCTATACTCAGAACAATAAAAGAAGGTTTAGCTACAAATAAAATTAAAAAAGTATATGGAATTTTGAATGGTACAACTAATTATATTTTGTCTGAAATGGAAAATTCAAATGAAAATTTTGATAATGTTTTCAAAAAAGCTCAAAAACTTGGTTATGCAGAACCTGGTAATTCAAAATTTGATTTAAATGGTTTTGATGCATTTGCTAAAGTAAGAATTTTGTCAGCCCTTGCTTTTAATAACCAAATTTCTAAACACAAATGCATTATGGAAGGTATAGAAAATATAGATTTAAAAGATATAAAAATTGCAAATCAATTAAATTTAAGAATTAAATTATTAGGTATTTCTGAAATGATTAATGATAAATTATTTGAAGCAGTACATCCGTGCTTAGTTAGTAAAAACTCTTATATTGGCAATGTTAATGGTGTAATGAATGCAGTTATTATGCATGGTAAACCTATTGGAGAAAATGTTTTACAAGGTGAGGGCGCTGGTCCTGGTCCAACATCCTCATCATTATTATCTGATTTATTATCTATTTTGAGAGGAAATATAAAAAAACCTTTTGGAATTGCATCATTAAAACGAAAAAAAGTTAAACCATTTAACAATAATAATTATACAAATTCATTATATCTAAGATTTGAGGTTAAAGATAAACCGGGTGTATTGTCTTTAATTACAAATAGACTTGCTAAATATAAAATATCAGTAAATCGAATTATTCAAACTCCAAATAAAAAAAATAATAAAGCAACTATTGTTATTATTACTCATAAAACCTATGAAAATAATGCAAAAAATTGCCTATCAATATTTAAAAAGAATAAAAATATTCTTAAATTTCCAACACTAATCAGACTATATAATTAATGGAAATTTATTTAAAACTTTTTGAAGTTTTATTTCCTGTTTTCTTTGTTATTGGTATTGGCTATTATTTAGGTAAAAATAATTCAAAAATAGATACTACTTTTATTACTAATTTTGCTGCTAATATAGGTACACCAGCAATGATTATTTATGCGTTAAATCCTGCAAATATTTCCTTTGATATTTTTAAAAATTATTTTTGGTATTATTTAATAGCTATTGTTTGTTTTTTTATTGTTGGAATTATCTTCTTATATATACAAAATACGAAAGATATTATAAGAGAATTACCACCATTTGTTATGCCTAATACTGGTAATATGGGTTTGCCCATTTGTTTATTTGCATATGGTTCTCAAGGATTAGGGGTTTCTGCAGCTATTTCAGCACTAATCATTTTATGTCATTTTACATTAGGTGTTTTTTTAGCTGCGAGAAAATTTAGTATTGATGTTATAATAAAAAGTCCTCCATTTTATTCAATAATCGTTGCAATTTTTATTCTTTATTATGATTTAAGACTTCCTGTTTTCATTGAAAATACTACTTTTTTATTAATGTATGCAACAATATTTTTAATCCTAATGTCATTAGGTATAGCACTTACAAGATTAAAAGTTTTTTCTATTAATAAAGCAATATTCTCTTCAATAGGTCGAGTAATTTTAGGTCCTTTAATTGGATATTTATTAATTTTATATTTTGGATTAGAAGGTTTTGCTGCAGGTGTTCTTCTTATTCAATGTTCAATGCCAAGCGCAATATTAAATTATCTAGTTGGTTCAATATATTCACCAAAGAAGATCGTAGACAATATTGCAAGTATGATTGTTGTTTCAACATTAATGTCATTTATTACCATACCCTTAGTTGTATTCTTTGCTTTAAAATACTTTAATTAATCTATATCTTCTTTTTATAAATGAAGGCTATTTTTTTTAATTTGTTAGCATGGATAATTCTTCCAATAATGGATGGATTTGCAAAATATTTAAGTACAGATTTACCTGTTTTACAAATCACTTGGGCAAGATATTTTTTTACTGTATTTTTTACTTTTCCGATTATGCTTTTTTTTTTTAGAAAATATTTAGTCTGGACTGATAAACCTAAATTACAATTTATTAGAGGTTTGATCTTATTATCTGCTAACATTTGTTTTTTCTATGCTATTTCAGTTATATCTTTAGCTAAAGCTTTAACTTTAGCGTTTATTGCTCCATTAATTGTTACAGCTTTTTCTCCAATTTTTTTAAGTGAGAAGGTAGGTTATAAAAGATGGTCTGCGGTTATTATAGGATTTATAGGTTCTTTAGTAGTTATAAGACCTGGTTTTGTAGAAATTAATTTAGCAAGTTTGGCTGCACTTGGAACAGGTATTATGTATGGGTTTTATTTAATCATTACTCGTAAATTAAGTACTTCAGATAATCCTTTATTAACTTTATTATTAACCGGTTTAGTAGGGGCTATAATTATCTCTACTATAGTGCCATTTGTTTGGGTTAAACCAACCTTAAATCAATGGTCTATGATGGCTGCCATAGGTATATTTGCCTGCATCGGACATTTATTCTTAATATTATCTCTTAAATACGCTGATGCCTCTAAATTAGCTCCATTTAGCTATTTTGAGATCATTACCAATATATTTATTGGCTATTATTTCTTCAGTGATTTCCCTGATAATTGGACTTTTTTAGGTTTATTTATTATTGTATTTAGTGGTATTTACATCTCTAGAAGACAAAACTTAGTTAAAAAAATTAAATAATAGGTATTATTTGTTTACTAATATCTAAATTATTACTTTAATTATTCAATGTAAATAATTGTAATCATTAGATTTTTTATCATATAAAATAAATGAAAAAAACCGATAATTAGTAACAAAAATTTATATTTTTTAAAGAATTAAACAAAAAATTAAATAATCCTTTAAAATAGCTGTTTCTAGAGCATTCAAAATATATAAATCATTAAAAATATATTGTTGTAAAAGACTTGTTATTGCTGAAAAGTAGAGTAATGCACTAATTGAATATGCCTTTTAAACGGGCATAGAAGGGTCTATTTTAAGCATAGTCTTATATATGGTACAACTGAAGGGTGAATTATAATATTAACAATAAAAATATCTAAAACAATCAATAAATGTTGATTTTACTAGCTTTTTTACATTAAAAAAGGACTAAAGTAAGTACTAAATTGGTACTTTTTCTAATCTCAGTAATTTAAGCTTTTGTCTAATTCCGCCTCTTCCAGAGTATCCTCCAAGCCCTCCATCAGACCTTATCACTCTATGACAAGGTATTTTAGGAGCATATGGGTTTTTTGCACAAGCATTAGCCACCGCTCTGGCTGATTTAGGGTTTTTTATGCCTATAGCTACTTGTTTATAGGTTTTTATCTTACCTTTTGGTATAGTTTTAAGGTAATTCCAAACTTTTTGCTCAAATTTTGTTCCTGGATATTTTTTCATAAAAAAAAATCCTGAATCTTCACACCTTTTAAAGTGTAAAGACCAGAATTTTATGGTTCGTCGTTGTATGCGCTACCGCCGAACCGACCACCTTGTATGTTTAGCGCTGCTTTACAAGGTTTTCTGCCCTCCAGACTTAAACCTCTCGGCCTTTCTCTGGCTGGCCAGTTAAGAGTTGCCTCTTAAGTTGTGTTTAATTTACCAAATCTCAAATTTTTTAGGTATCACTAAATAGTTGTTTTTTTTAATTATTAATTTTTTTTGTGAATTATGGTAATAACTTTTTTATTGACTTCTAAATTTACTTGATTTATATATTCCGATAATTAATGGTTATCGGAAATAATTATGAATAATTTAATAACTGATGTTAAAAGCTTACAAATTGAAACTTTAAAAAATTTAAAGAATTCAAAAGCTGAAAATACTTTAAGAGCATATCAATCAGATTTTAAGGATTTTTCAATCTTTTGCACAAAAAACAACTTTTCATGTATCCCAACGCAACCAAAAGTTATTGCGCTTTACATAACTCATCTTTCTAAATCATCAAAATTTAGCACATTAAAACGTAGAATAGCCTCAATAAGTGTTATTCATAAGTTAAAAGGCCATTATCTTGATACTAAACATCCAATTATAATGGAAAATTTACATGGTATTAAAAGAACTTTAGGATCAAGACAGAAAGCTAAAAAACCTATATTAATCAATGATTTAAAATTAATAATTAAAGCAATAGATAAAGAAAAAATTAGAGATAAAGCACTAATTTTAGTAGGGTTTGCAGGTGGTTTTAGAAGATCTGAACTTGTCAATATTAACAATGAGGATATTGAATTTGTACCTGAAGGAGTAAAAATTTTAATCAAAAGATCTAAAACAGATCAATCAGGAGAAGGAAGTGTTAAGGCAATCCCCTACTTTGATAATCAAGAATTTTGTCCAGTGATAACACTTAAAGATTATATTAAGAATAATTTTACCAAAGATTATAAAGGGAAAGTTTTTAAGATTTCAGATAAATCAGTAGCTCTTATAATCAAAAGATATGCGAATAAAGCTGGTTTAGATTCATCAAGATATGCAGGACACAGTTTGAGATCAGGTTTTGCAACCACAGCTGCAGAATTTGGTGCTGAAGAGAGAAATATAATGGCAATGACTGGTCATAAAACTACACAAATGGTTAGAAGATATATTCAAGAAGCAAATTTATTTAAAAATAATGCATTGAATAAAATTAAATTTTAAAAATATTTAACTTAAATTAACGAAGTTTTTTTTCCTAAAGATTTATCAACTATATATTTTGAAATTTTAGACTCATTAAATAATTTAAAATATTTTTCTTTACCTTTTTTTGCAATCTTGATTCTTGATTTATCATTTTTTTTATAAAATTTAATTTTATCTGCAAGATCATCTATACTAACGTAAAAAACCATTTCATTTGAAGTAAAAAAATTATTCATTTTTACTTTTTTATCAATAAAAACCATTAAACCGTTTCCCATAAGTGAAGCAATTCTATTACTCGAATAATGTTTTGTAGGTTTTCCTCTGCTTAGATTTAAAGCCATTTTTGAATTTAACAGTGATTTATAAAAATCATTTCCCCACACAGGTTCTTGTTTTCCAAAACCATAGAAATCATATTTTATCCCATTGCATTTATTAATAAGTTTATTTAAAAAAATTACTCTATTATCAGTTTTTCCTTCTTTTAAAATGGCTCGATTAACACCATGACTCATTGCATAAAATACATCATTATCAGGTTTAAGTTTAAAAACATCAAAACACTCAATATTTTTATCTACTGGGGTCATGAAAAAATGAATATTTTGAGCGTATTTTTTTGAAAAATTCAAAACTGAAGGGTTAGTTGTAATAAAAGAATGATCAACTTCCGGAATAAATTTTTTTAATTTATCAATATTATCAGATGTTTCGGCTAAATCACTCATTAAAGGATCTTCATTCCATTGTGAAATAATAACATTTTTATTTAGCGATTTAAAATCATGTAAAATATTTTCAGTAATATTTTCTGAATGACCAAAAATAATTAAGTCAGGGTTATAATTTTTAAAAGTTTCAATAAGATAAGTGTGAAATTTATCTTTGATACTCAATAAATTTAAACTTTTATTTTGGCGCACGTAATCTCTGTCGCTAATTTCAATTACATCATGGCCATTTCTAATAAAACCATTAGTAAATTTTTTACCTAATGATAGATTATAAATTCTATGATTCAGTTTTTGAGCTAAATTATAAATATTTAATATTCTTAATTTACTATTACTAATATTGATATTTTTGAAGGGAAATAAGGAATCTCTCATTAAATCAATTTTTACAGAATTTAATCTTAATTGATGCTTAACAAATTTTTTACTTTTTAACTGAATTGATTTTCTTAAAGTCTTATTTTTAATTAATTTTATAATTTCATTTTCAATACTTTTTACGTCTAACTTTTTTAATTTAATTGCATAATCAGTTGTTTCAGTAAGACCTCCTTTATTAGAAATAATCGTTGCACAACCTCTTGAAGAAGCTTCTAGGGCTGTTCTTCCAAAAGGTTCTTCCCATCTTGAAGGAATAACCGCTATTTCAGATTTACCTAGATGATCTAAAACTTTATTATGAGATATTTGTCCTAGATTTAAATGTTTTTTATGTGTTGGAAAATTTTGAAATCTTTTTTCTTCACCAATAGAATAAGCTTTCCAATCTTTGTTTTCATTTAAAACTTTAAACATTGATTTACAATATAAATCATAACCTTTAGATTCATTTAATTTTCCTACAAAAATTATTTGTTTATTTTTTTTAATATTTTTTTTAATTGGATCAATACTATGATAAATAATTTGTGTTTTATTATCAGATAATTTTGGTAAATCATTAAAAAATCTTTTTTTAACCCATTCTGAAATAAAAATTATTTTATCAACGGTTTTTAAAAGATATATACGTTCTTCAATTGATTTAGCACCTTTCATGGTTGTAGGATCATTGTGAAAATATAAAATAATTTTAGAATTAATCTTTTTAAAAAATTCTTTAACCATAATAGGTCTATTGTGTATTTCTATAATATCAAAATTTAAATTTTTGATTTTATTAATAATTTTATTTGAATATTCTTTTGTAGTGCTATTTAGTTTTGAATTAATGTTATCTATATTTATATTTAGATAATTTTTAGTTAAATAATTTTTATTATTTGTACTTCCAATGATGTAAGTATTTTTTTTGTAAACAGAGTCTCTTATAAAATCACTTATCCATAGGGCAACTGCCCCTGCTCCTTTTTGAGTATAATTTTCTTTATATGGTAAGATTGATGCAATTTTCATATTAATTTATACTTAACAAATATTTTCTTTTTTTTTGATTTTTCTTCAATTTATACTCAAATGACATAGCTAATCTTTTATCATAAAATCTTTTTTTATAGATAATTTTCCACTTATAACCACGAGTAGATTTTGCTCCTTTGCCAGCATTATGTTTTTCTAATCTTAAATTTAAGTTATTTGTATATCCAACATATGTTTTTGTTATTTTATTATTTAAGCTTTTGAGCATATAAACATAAAATATCATAAATGTGGCGGTCCCTAGGGGAATCGAACCCCTCTTTCGAGGATGAAAACCACGTGTCCTAACCGATAGACGAAGGGACCAAATGTGAGTTTTTTATTGTATAATATTGCTATAATCAAGACTTATTAATTTTATCAAACCTTTTGTGTTTTTTGAATAATCTTTTTTAACCCAGTAGATTTATGAGTAATTAATGTTTCAGATGTAAAGTTACTGTTTTTAATATCGATTCCAGATACTAAATCACCTGAGGTTATTCCTGTGGCACAAAAAATTGAATCACCTGTAATTATTTCCTTTAAATCATACTTTTTTTCTAAATTTGTAATACCCATCTTTTTCGCTCTTAATTTGTCATTTTCAGTATAAAATAAAAAACGACATTGAAAAAAACAACCAAATGCATCTAATGCAGAAGCTGCAAGAACTCCTTCTGGACCACCACCTATACCTAAGAATAAATCGATATTATGTTTTTGTTCTGTAACCAATAAAGCTCCAGAAACGTCGCCATCAGTAATAAGTTTTAACTTTACATTAAGATTTTTTAATTCTTCAATTATGTTTTTATGACGTGGTCTATCCAATATACATACAGTTAAATCAGAAGGTTTCTTATTTTTGAATTCAGCTAAATTATAAATATTTTTTTTAATAGGATAATCAAGATCAATAATATTATGCTCTTTTACATTTGCGGATATTTTATTCATATATGTTTCTGGAGCGTTAAATAAATTTGATTTTTCAGCTATTGAAATGACTGATAAAGCTCCAGGTAAATTGTTTGCTGCAAAATTTGTTCCCTCTAAAGGATCGACAGCAATATCGAGTTCGGGTCCATTATTTGTTCCCACAGTTTCACCAATATAAAGCATAGGTGCTTGATCAAGTTCTCCTTCACCTATAACAATTTTGCCTTTCATATCAATTTTATTTAATTCATTTCTCATTGTATCTACAGCAGCTTTATCAGCTGCATTTTTGTTTTTTTTTCCAACCCAATAAAATGAAGATAAAGCTGCTTTAGTAGAAACTTGAATAAAGAGATTTTCAAATTTTTTATCAAGAGCCATTATGAAATAATTTCCACTTTTGAAATTTCAAGTTTAGCTTCAAATTCTCTTAATCTTTTCCAAACTGAAATTAATTCTACGATTGTAGACCAACTTTTAACCAAATATTGAAGTGAACCCTCTACTCTACCAAAGGCTCTGGTTATTTGTTGAACAAATCCTAATGTAATTGCACCAGTTACTATAGTTGGAGCCAGTGCTAAATAAGGAACTATAACCATTCCCTGAAAATAACTCCACTTTACAGTATTAAAATATAAATAATGAAAATAAGATTTATAATGAATTCCTCTAACTCTATTATACAATTGACCTATTGTGGGAGGTGCAGCTCTAATAGGATCATCTTCTCCATGAACTAATTCTTTTCTATAACCAGCTTCTTCTTTTTGAATATCATATTCAATTCCAGGAAGTTTAATACCAACAGCAGCTAATAACAATGTTCCTCCTAAGGCTGAAATGATAGCAACCCACACAAGAGCATGATCTACTTCACCAATCCATGGTAAAACATCAATTTGTTTTGATAAACCCCAAAGTATAGGAGTAAAAGCTATAAGTGTCATTATGCTATCTAGCAATCCAGTACCAAGACCTTCCATTATTCTCGCAAATTTTAATGTATCTTCTTGAACTCTTTGAGAAGCTCCTTCAGTTAATCTCGCTTTCAACCATTGATCATGATAGTAATCAGCCATAGATGTTCTCCATCTAAAGACCCAATGACTTGTAAAAAATCCAGTAAACACTGCAATTAAAATCCACAAAGCTGCTATTTTAGCAAATGTAAAAAGATAACCTATAAACTCAGATTCAGAAACTGAATTAGGAGTAGTTAAAGCTTTTTGTAAAGTATCATAAAATTCACCAAACCATTCATTAATTTTAACATCCAATTGAACCTGGTACCATGTTGAAACAAGAATAAAAATTGATCCAAGTATACTCCATAAAAACCATTTTTTTTGAACAAAAAATTTAAACATTTTTTTTTATTTTAAAAAGTTGTCTGCATAAGATTTTTTAACAATTTTTCTTTTTTTTGGTTCGATTAATTCAAATTCAATTTTTTTATTTTTTGCATAGTTAATAGCTAATTCTTTAGTGGAAAATTCTAATTTAATTTCGCTATAGGTATCATTAGAACTTTCCCATCCCATTAATGGATTTTTAGTCGGATTATTAGTTTCATATTCTAAAACCCATTTATTAATTTTACCTAAACCAGATTGCATGGCACTTTTGTTGGGTATATAAATTTTTGCTTTTTTCATATTGATGGTCGGAGTGGCAGGATTTGAACCTGCGACCCTCTGGTCCCAAACCAGATGCGCTACCAGGCTGCGCTACACTCCGAGTGTGGTTGTTATAGCGTTTTTACTTATGTTTTCAATAAAAAGAAAAAGAGAATATCATAAGGAAAAGTAGAAATAATTGATTTTACCTTCTATATTTTATTGTAATTTTTAATAACGACAATGTTTATATTAAAGAGATATTATAGATTTTATAAATCTAATGGTTTAATTAAATCAATCTTTAAGATTATTACAACACCATTAAGAATTATTTATAAACAAATTTATGAAAAAAATAAGAAAAAAATTTTTAGTAAAAATTCACAAAAAGAAAGATTTGAATTAATTTATAAAACTAATTTTTGGTCCTCAAAGGAAAGTTTATCTGGTTTAGGGTCAGAACAAAAAAATACAATCAATATTAAAAAAGGTATAATTGATATAATAAACAATCATAAAATAAAAAGTATTTTAGATGCTCCATGCGGTGATTTTAATTGGATTAAAAATATTTTAAATGAAGATTTACAATATATTGGAGGTGATATTGTAAATGATCTAATAAACAAAAATCTCAAAAAGCATAAAGAAAAAAACATTAATTTTTTACAATTAGATATTACAAATGATAATTTACCTGAAACTGATTTGATGATTTGCAGAGATTGTTTAATTCATTTATCATTTAAAAATATAAAATTATTTTTTAAAAATTTTAAAAAAAGCAAAATAAATTTTTTATTATTAACTTCTTATAAATTAAAAGATCCAAAAAAAAAAATTAAAAATTTTGATATAACAGATGGTGAATTTAGAGAGATAGATATGTCAGAACCGCCCTTTTCTTTGCCTGTGCCAATAAATAAAATATTAGATAAAGATGAACAAACTAAAAAAAGTGATTATTATTGTTATTTAAATTTATATACAAAAGATCAAATTAATAATCTAGTTATTTAAGAAAAAGATGTTTGTGTTTTTTAATAAAATTTATTCTATCCCTTCTTCTAACTCCAGCTAAATGAATAATTATAGGGTTAAAATAAAAATTTGAGATTTCATTATTTTTTGGATTATCAAAGTTTTTATTCGGCATACTATTCCACAAACCAGATAAAAAATAAAATTTACTCAATGTTTTTTTAGAAGGTCTATTGTCAGTTAATTTTGAAATTTCTGATTTAAAACCAATTTCATCCATTACAGCAGCATTATCAGGCCAATAATGATTTAGATATTTTTTTTTACTCCATACATTTTTAAAAAAATTTAAAGACCATTTTGTATTTTTTACAAGAATTACACCGACATTTGGTCCCCATGTTAAATAATCTACATTTAAAATTTTTGTTTTATGTTTTGATTTAAAAAATTGATTATGAATACAAATATCTTTTGATTTATCTACATGGTTAAGAATGTTTTCATATCTACATATAAAAGAGTCTGCATCTAACCAAAAATAATATTCATGTGTTCCTTCTTCTAAATTTTCAATCAACATCTTAATTTTCAACCAATAAAAATGTCTTTCAAATGAATTCCTTTTATCTATTTCATAGTCAAAATTAAAGTGATCAGCATATCTTATTATGGTCTTTTCTGATTCTTTTCCTATATTTCTATATCTAAAGTTGTAACCAGATAAAATTTTTAACTTACTATTATTAGACCTTTTATTTTTACTTTTGAAAAAAAACATTTGTTTAAATTATTTAGATTTATCAGTCTTTTTAACCATATACATCACAATTTAAAAGTAAATGAAAAAGACATTTAATAAAATCATGTTAAAAAACTATAATTAACTTTTTCAGTAAATAGATATAAAAGTATACTAACATTTATTATATAAAAAAATAATGATTATTGAATGTATTAGTTGTGATAAAAAATTTGAAGTTAATTCAAATCTTATCCCTAATTCTGGAAGAACAATTCAATGTGGCTCATGTAATCATGTGTGGTTTTTTCTTCCAAAAAAAGTAATTTTAAAAAATAAAACGGTTTATAAAAAATCAATTAAAAAAGATAATATTTCAGAATTAATAGATAAAAAGAACTATGAAATTACAAAATATAAAGCAAAAACAAGTTTTTCTTTAAGTAAATTTTTGTCTTATATTTTAGTTCTAATAATTTCATTTATTGCCCTATTAATCATAATTGATACTTTTAGGACACCCCTATATCAATTTTTTCCAAATCTAGAATCAATAATATTTAGCCTTTTTGAAACATTGAAAGATATTGAATTATTTATTAAAGACTTAATTTAATTATGATCAATTATTTATCTAAACCTTTTAAATGGTTTTTTAAACTTGAGGCAGCAAGTGGATTAGTTTTGTTATTTGCGGCTATAATTGCATTAATAATTAGTAACTCAAATTTTTCAGAATTATATTTTTCAATATTAAATAAATATTTATTTTTAGGTATAAATAATTTTGGATTAAAATTATCTGTTTTACATTGGATAAATGATGCCTTAATGGCAATATTCTTTTTTTTCGTTACTTTAGAAATAAAAAGGGAATTTTTACAAGGAGAACTTTCTAATATTAAACAAGCTTTGCTTCCAATAATTGCTGCTGTAGGTGGAATGCTAGTTCCTGCATTAATTTATGTTTTTATAAATTTAGGTGATAGTGAAACTTTAAATGGATGGGCCATACCATCAGCTACAGATATTGCTTTTTCATTAGGTGTTTTATCATTATTAGGTAAAAGAGTTCCATTATCTTTAAAAGTTTTTTTAACTGCTCTTGCGATTATTGATGATCTAGGGGCAATAATAATTATTGCCCTATTCTATTCTGGAGAGTTGAGTATTAAATATTTAAGCTTAATGTTATTAGCTTTTATTATTTTGTTAGTTATTAACAAATTTAATATAAAAAAATTTTTACCATATTTAATTATAGGTATCTTTCTTTGGGATTTTACTCATAATTCAGGTATTCATGCTACAATTGCTGGTGTGTTATTAGCAATGACAATACCACATAGAAAAAAAGAAAAAGATTTTTCTTTATTAATTAAAGTTGAACATTCAATTAGTCCCTATGTGGCCTTTGGTATAATGCCATTATTTGCTTTTGCTAATGCAGGTGTATCTTTGGAAGGTTTATCTTTTGGATCTTTATTAAATAAAGTGCCATTAGGAATTTTATTAGGATTATTTTTAGGTAAACAATTAGGAGTTTTCCTTTTTTCATATGTATCGATTAAGGCAAAAATTGCTCAAATGCCTAACAATTCAAATTGGTTTAATTTTTACGGTGTTGGAATATTAACTGGAATTGGTTTTACAATGAGTCTTTTCGTTGGAAATTTAGCATTCGTTGAAAATATACAGTATATGGACGGTGTAAAAATAGGTGTATTAACTGGGTCACTATTATCCACTTTATTTGGTTACTTCTTGATATTACTTACACCTAATAAATGAAAAAATTTATATTAATAGGTTTATCATTATTTATGTTTTTTTTTAAAAGTTTAGTTATGGCAAATTATGATAAAATTTTTTATGATTTAAAAATTGAAAGTATTTCTGGAAAAATAATTAATTTTAGTGAATATAAAAACAAAGTTGTTTTGATTGTCAATACAGCAAGCTATTGTGGTTTTACAAATCAATATGAAGAATTACAAAAATTATGGGATATATATAAATCAAAAGGCCTGATTGTGCTTGGTATTCCATCAAATTCCTTTAATCAAGAAAAAAAAAATGATTCTGAAGTTAAAGAATTTTGTGAAGTAAATTTTAATATTAATTTTCCATTATCAAGTATTACAGAAGTAAAAGGTAAAAATGCACATGAAATATTTAAATGGGCTGAAAATAATCATGGTAAATCTGCAATTCCAAAATGGAATTTTCATAAAATTTTAATAAATAAAGAAGGTAATATTGAAGATACATTCACATCATTCACAAAACCATTATCAAAAAAAATAGTAAATAAAATTGAAGATATTTTATAATTTTATTGTAAGTCCATCATGAGCAGGTATTACATTTTTTGGCAAAATTTTTTTAAGCACTTTATAATCTAAAACTGGTGATAAATTTGTTAAAATAGCTTTTTTTGGTTTAAATTTTTTTATTATTGATAGTGAAGTGTCTAAATTAAAATGTGAAGGATGATATTTATACCACAAACAATCTATTATTAAAAATTTTAGTTTTTTAAAATATCTAAAATCTTTATTATAAATTTTATTTACATCACTAATGTAGGCTAGTTTTTGATCAATGATAAAACAATTTGATTTAATTTTGCCATGTTTTACTTCAATAGATTTTATTTGAATTTTTTTATTATTATTTTTTGTAAAAATATTTTTTGATAATTTATTTAATTTTAATGTTGCAGGATATTCTTTTGAAAAACTTTTAAAAATATATGAAAAACTATGTTTTAAATATTTTGAAGTATATTTATCAGCATAAACATTAATTTGACTTTTATCATTTATATAAAATGACCTTAAATCATTTATACCATGTGTTTGATCACCATGCATATGAGAAAAAAGTACTTTATTAATTTTCTTAATTTTATGTCTTAATAATTGTTGACGTAAATCTGGTGATGCATCAATTAAAATATTTTCATCCGAAGTTTTAATTAAAGCTGAACATCTTGTTCTATAATTTTTTTTGTTTTTAGGATCACAATTTCCAAAAAAACCATCAGGTCTAGGAACACCCATTGAACTTCCGCATCCAAGTATTATAAATTTCATAAAATATTTTTTAAAAAAAAAGATTATTAAAATTATTTGTGGTTATTTTAATTAGTTCAGATTTTTCAATATTTTTAATGTCAGCAAGTTTTGCTGCTGTAAAATCGATAAAAGACGGTTCATTTTTTTTCCCTCTATTAGGAACAGGAGCTAAAAATGGACTATCTGTTTCAATTAGAATTTTATCTAAAGGTAAAAAATTAAATGTATTTTGTAAATCAATAGCATTTTTAAAAGTAATAATGCCGCTTGCTGAAAAAAAAGTATTAAAGTTCAATAGTTTTTCTGCAAATTTTTTTGATCCAGTAAAACAATGCATTAAAATTTTAAGTTTTTGATTTTTATATTCATTTAAAGTATTAAAAGTTTCTTCTTCAGCATTTCTTGAATGGATAATTAATGGTACATTAGCTTTTAATGAAGCTTCAATATGTATTTTAAAGCTATTTAATTGTTTTTCTTTGTCGCTATTATTGTAATAAAAATCTAATCCTGTTTCACCAATACCAATTATTTTTTTATTTTCTTTTAAACTTTTAATAATAAATTCTGTGTTAATTATATCATTGTCTGTTTCATGTGGATGAATACCTATAGTGCCATAAATTATTTCATCTTTATTAACAATTTCTTTAACTTTTGAAAAACTTTTTAAAGAAGTTGAAATTGTTAGTAATTTTTCAATTCCAATATCCTTTGATCTTTGTATGACATTATTTAAATCACTTAATAAATGTTCATGATCTAAATGACAATGTGAATCAATCATTTTTTTTTTCTATTTTATTAAAAAGAATATCTATTTTATTGATATTACTTCCTTTAATTAAAAAATCGTTTTTTTCTATTGAAGACAAATTTATATCTTTTTCTTTTAGATCAAAAATTTTAAGTGCTTTTAATGAAGAACTGGGAATTATTGGATATAATAAAAAACTTATTTTTCTTATAATTTCGAGGCTAGTAAATATAATTGTATTTAATCTTATTAAATTATCTTTTTTTTTCCAAGGTTCTTGGTCATTAAAATATTTATTTGCTTCAAATAATGAATTAACAATATAATCAATATAAAAATTAATATTTTGATTATCAATTTTAGATCTTATTTCATCTAAATTATCTTTATATTTATTAAGAATATTTAAATCATCATTATTAAATTCAATTTTATCTGGAATTTTACTTTGACAATTTTTAATAGTAAACGCCGTTACACGTTGACATAAGTTTCCAAAATTGTTTGCCAAATCACTATTAATACAGTCTTCCAATCTTTCTTGTGAAATATTTCCATCATTACCAAAGGATACTTCTTTAATTAAATAATATCTTAAAGGATCTAATCCATATTCTTTAATTACTTCAATTGGATCTAATATATTGCCTTTAGATTTTGACATTTTTTCATCACCAGAAAGTATCCATCCATGACCATAAATTTTTTTAGGAGGTTTTATATTTGCTGCTAGTAAAAAAGCAGGCCAATAAACAGCGTGAAATCTAAGTATATCTTTTCCAATTAAATGTAAGGATGCTGGCCAAAACTTTTTAAACAAATCATCATTATTATTTGGGTAATTAAGAGCACTTATATAATTCGTTAAAGCATCTAACCAAACGTATATAACATGATTTTTATTATTTGGTACTTTAATACCCCAAGATAAACTTTTTCTACTAACAGATAAGTCCCTTAAACCATTTTCTACAAATTTTATAACTTCATTTTTTCTAGACTCAGGAGAAATAAAATCAGGATTTTTTTTATAAAAATCTAATAATGGTTTTTCCCATTTAGATAATTTAAAAAAATAAGATTCTTCATCAACCCATTCAACAGAAGACTTTGATAAAATTGATATTTTTTTACCATCAACTTCTTCAATTTCATCTTCATTATAAAAAGCTTCATCTGAAACAGAGTACCAACCAGAATATTTAGATAAATAAATATCATCATTTTTTTCTAATTCATTCCATAAATATTGAACAGATTTTTTATGACGTAGTTCTGTTGTTCTAATAAAGTCTGTATTTGTTAAATTTAAAGTTTTAGATAAATCTTTAAAAGTTTTACTTATTTGATCGCAAAATTTTAAAGTTTCAATTCCTTTACTTTTAGCAGCTCTTTGAATTTTTAGTCCGTGTTCATCTGTACCAGTTAAAAAATAAACTTGATAACCATCAATTCTTTTAAATCTTGCAAAAAAATCAGCTATTATACTTGAATAAGCATGTCCCATATGAGGCTTAGCTGAAGGATAATAAATTGGTGTTGTAATATAGTAATATTTATCCATTTAATAATTTTGATTTAATTTCTATAAATAATGACTCTTCATCTAAATTAAAATTTTTAGTATCATTTATTCTTTTTAAAAAATAACTAAAAAGATCTGAATATATTATTGATATTTTTTTTAATAAAAAAGATTCAACAAGATCATATACTATATTTTTAACATTATTATCTTCTTTATAATATGTTTTATTAATTAATAATGATAAAAAACTATTAATATTAATATTAGATAAATCTATTTCTTTTTCTTTTGAAAATTTAACTAAGTTATAAATTTTTCCTGGTGTAAAATAATAATTTAATAAATCTTTATTTATTAAATTATAGATATTATCATTTAATAATTTATTACTTATTGTTAAAATTTTTTCATTAGTTAAAGATATTTTAAAATTTAAACATCTAGATGAAATTGTTGGATTTATTCTTTGATTATTATTAATTAATATAAAATAAATATTTTCATTTGGTTCTTCTAAAGTTTTTAATAATGCATTAATAGAATTTAGGTTTAAATATTCAATATTATCAATTAATACAAATCTTGGTTTAGAATTTAATGATGATTTATTTAAATTATTTATTAAATTTCTAATTTGATCTATATCAATTTTTTTTTTATCTGTATTAACATCTATTAAATTAAAATTTGGATTAGATCCATTTTGTATTAATTTAAAAGATTTATTTTCTTGATTAATAGTAAAATTTTCTAAACTATAAGAAAATTTTTCATTTTTAGATAATATAAAATTTATCAAATGATAAGAAAGTGTACACTTACCAATACCTTTTTGGCCAGACAGTAAAATTTTATTTGGAAGTTTTTTGTTATTATATAATTTGACAAAATCATAAAATTCATTTTCTAAACCATAAAGATTTTTTTGATTGTAAGAATTTAGATTCATTTAATTATCTTGTTTAATTTATTAATTATAATTTTTTTATTTAATTTTATAGATAAGTTAGAGTCTATAATTTGGTATACTCTTTTTTTTTCTTTTGCAATTTTTAAGAAACCATTTTGAACTTTCTTATAAAATTTATCATTAAATTTATCATATCTATTTAAGCTTTTTCTTTGTTGTAATCTTTTTTTCATATTTTTTTTATTTACAATATATAAAAATGTAAAATCTACTTTAAAATTTTTTAATAAATAATTATTAATCTTCTTTAAAATAGTTAAATTTACACCCATGCCATAATGTTGATATGCTATTGTAGAATCTGTAAATCTATCTAATAAGATAATTTTTTTTTTATAAAATTTTTTTATATATTCAATATTTTCACTTCTTGATGAAAGATAAAGTAATAAATCGGTATTTTTATTAAAATTGGATTTTTTATTAAGAATTAATTTTCTAATTTTTTCAGAATTTTTGCTACCACCAGGTTCTCTTAGTTTAATATGATCTATCTTTTTCTTTTCAAGATAATTTGAAACATAATTAATATGAAAAGTTTTTCCACTTCCTTCAATACCTTCAAAAGCTATAACAACTTTTTTAGACATCACCCCAAATCAAATAATTCAAAGATCTCATTAATCTTGAAAAAATGTTAACCTTTTTTACTTCTGTTAATGACAGAAGATCGTATTCACCAATTAAATTTTGATCATAAATAATTTTTAGTTTTGCTAATGTTTGATCTTTTTTAATTGGTGCTTCTATAGGGCCATCATAAATTACTTTTACTTTAAGTAATTTTTTTTGACCTTTTTTGATAGTTTTGTAAATATTTTCCTTTGTATAAACTTTAACAACATCTTTTTTTCCAAGCCAAATATCAACACTTGTAAATGGTTTTTTTGATTTCGAAATTTCAACTAAATCAAAATTTGTAAGTCCATAAGTTAAAAGTTTAGAGCTTTCTTTTGATCTAGATTTTTTTGTCTCAAAACCACTTCCTACAGCAATTAATCTTCTTCCATTTCTTTCTAAAGATGATGCTAAAGAATATTTTTCTAAAGCTAAATAACCGGTTTTAATACCATCGGCTCCCATATTTTTGTATAAGAGTGGATTTCTATTGCCCTGAGTAATAGGATCACCCCCTGTCCTATCCCAAGTAAATTCTTTTTCTTTAAACCACTTATAATATTCAGGATGATTTTTAATTAAATAATTAGACATAATCATTATATCTTTAACCGTTGAATAATTATCTGGATCATTAATACCTGATGAATTAGCAAAATTAGTATTTAACATTCCAATTTCTTTTGCTTTAGAAGTCATCATAATAGCAAATTCTTCTTCAGTGCCAGCTATTCCCTCAGCTAAAGCAATACAAGCATCATTACCCGAAGCAACTATAATTCCTTTAAGTAAATTTTCTACAGATACTTCATCATTAATCATTACAAACATAGAAGAATATCCTGAGGTTGATAATCTCCAAGCTTTTTCAGAAATTATAAATTTTTCATCTAATTTTAAATCACCAGATTTAATTAAATCAAAAGCTATGATGCTTGTCATAATTTTTGTCATAGAAGCTGGATAAATTGATCTATCAGGTTCTTTTTCATATAAAATTTCACCTGATAAAAAATCTTGTAAAATTGCTGTTCTAGCTTTGATATCTATATTTGCGGACGAAGAAGCAAAAAAAAGCAAATCTATAAAAAAAAATATAATAAATTTTCTAAACATTTTTTAATATCTCTAAATTTTCAAAATTAAATACGTTCATATTTTCAAATGTGTCTTTTAAACTTTTTATATCATTAAAAGGACCTATTAGTAGTCTATATTTTGTCTTTGACAATTTAATTATTTTTAAATTATTTATTGAAGTTTCTTTTTTAATTCTAGTTAACATGATTTTTGCAGTATCTTTATAATAAAAATCTGCAACTTTAATTGAATAGGAAAAAACTTTATTTGGAACATTTTTTTTCTTTAATTTTTTAGCATTAAGATCTTTAATTTGAATTCCATCAATAGGAGCTTTTTCAGCAACTTTGCTTTCTTCTTCATAGGTTTTTGCTTTTTTTGCAATAAAGGTGGAGTCCTTTGAAATCAAAACAATATTTACATATGGTTCTGACTTATCTAAAATTAAAGTTTCAGCAATTCTAGGACTTAAAACTGAATTGTAAAAATTTGAAAATTTAATTTTATTCGATTTTACTTCTGCTATTAAAGAAATACCATTATTTGGATTCGTAATTTTAACCATTGATTTTTTTTTTAAAGTTTTATGATAAATATTTAAAGATCTAGGTTCAATTTTCTTAATATCTTTTAAATCGTCATTATAAATTAAGGCAAATCCAGCATTTTTATATTTATTTTCTATTTCAAAATTTAATTTTTTATTTTTACTATTAATAGTTTGTTCACAACCATAAAAAAAAATAGTAAAAAAAATAATTAATATTAACTTATAATTCATTTTTAATTTTATCCTTTAAAGTACAAACTGCTAAAGCAAATCTTAATGAACGATTCCATTTTAATATTATTTCATAATTATCAAAAACTATATATGCTGGGCTAAGTGGATTTGGATTTGCAACAATCTCTTTGTCAGGTGTAATAATTGCTACTTTTGAATTTTCATCTAATGATTCTAAGATTTCATTATTTTTAATAAATTTTTTAAAATATTTTAATTTTTTTTTATTAGTTAGTTTTTTTGCAGAAAAATTTAAATATTTTTCAGAAATATTATTATTTAAATTTATTTTGTAAAAACATGGTGTTTTTTTATTCCACCCCATTTTATTTAAGTAGTTTGCTGCTGATGCGTATGAATCATTTATGTTTTTAAGATCAATATAATTATTATTATCAAAATCAATTGCATAATTTTTAATAGTTGATGGCATAAATTGAAAAAAACCAAATGCTCCAGCCCATGATCCGTATAAAGTTTTATAATCAATTTGATTTGTTTCAATCAATCTTAGTAAAATTAAAAGCTCTTCTGTAAAAAATTGTGATCTTCTTTTATCAAAACTTAACGTTGCTAGTGAAGATAAAATATCCATTTTTCCAACATAAGTACCATAATTAGTTTCTATGCCCATCAAAGATAAAAGTAACTCTTTTTCAATATTAAATTTTTTTTCTACATCATTAATTAAAAAGGATTCTTGATTGTATAAATCAAGACCCTTTTTTACTTTTTTATTTGAACTTCTTTTAGAAATATAGGTTTTAGTATCCTCATAAAATTCTGGTTGATATCTATCGTATTCAATTACTTTAGGTAAAAATCTGACGTTTGACATTGTTAAATCAAAAGTTTTTTCTGAAATTTTATTTTTTAGAGCAATTACTTTAAATTTCTTTTTCCAATTTTCAAATTCAGTATTATTTGCAGCTGATGTATTGGATATTAAAAGAATAAAAAATAAAAAAAAAATATTAATTTGTTTCATAAAGATCTTTTAAATATATAATTACAGCAATCCAAATAATAATAAAACTTACAAATTTTATAAAAGAAAACTCTTCATTATAATAAAAATAACCCAAAATAAACTGCAATGTTGGTGTAATATAAAAGATCATCCCTGTGGGTCCCAAGCCAATTAATTCAACTCCTCTAACATATAGAAATAAGGGAATCACTGTCATTGGACCTGCTAAAATCAAAAATAAACTAAATCCAGGATTTAATAAGTTAAAATCATTTAATCCATTTTTTACTATTAAATAAAAAACAAACAATGCAAAAGGGAAAATAAATAAACTTTCAATCAAAAGTCCTATGTCGGTATCTACATTTATTTTTTTTCTTACAAGGTTATATAAAGACCAACTTAAAGCAACAATTAGGCCAACCCATGGTAAACTTTTTAAATTAAAAAACATCAAGATTAAAATTGAAATAAAAACTAAAATAATTGAAAAAATTCTTTTTTTATTTAAATTTTCTTTAAAAAAAATATATCCTAATAAGACGCTTATTATTGGCATTATAAAATAACCAAAACTTGCATCAATTATTCGTTCTGTTGCAACGGCATAAATCCAAATAGTCCAATTTATAAAAATTAAAAATCCTGAAATAAATAAATAAATTAAGTTTTTTTTACTTGAAATTATATGAAAAAATATTTTCCATTTTGAAAGAAATGTAGTTGTTAAAATCAACATTACAGCTGTCCACAAACATCTGTGAACAACTAATTCAATATGACCAATAAAAGAAACATATTGAAAATATAATACTCCAAGAAAGCCCCACCAAAATGATCCTATTGATGTTAATAATAAACCTTTGTTAAAATCTTTTTTCATAGATAGTTTTAAGAATTAAATAATACCTATGTTAAATAGACTATTTTATTGTTGAATTAAATATTTTTAATTATAAAAGCTTTTAAACGGAGAGATGGCTGAGCGGTTGAAAGCACCGGTCTTGAAAACCGGCAAAGGGGCAACTCTTTCCTGGGTTCGAATCCCAGTCTCTCCGCCACTATTATCAATCAACATATTTGAAATTTTTAAAAAGTAAATTAATTTTGTTTTTTTTAAATTTTATATTCGTATTTAAACTGTTATAAAAATTATATAAGTTATTATCATCTAGTTCTAATAACTTTTCTAAATCAATAAGATCATCATTGCTTAATTTATTAATATATTTTTTTGTGAATGATCCTAAAAGTTTATCCATTTCTTTAGTACCACGATAATTAGATCGATAAATAATTTTTTTTTTTAATTTTTCTATATCGAAATCCATTATTAGAATATATTAGCTGATCATGGATAATAAAAGTACTTATAAATATCTATTATCGGATTTATCAACATTAAAGGGTGTTGGTGTTAAAACAACTAATTTACTTAAGAAAAAAAAAATAAATAATATTTTTGATTTATTATGGAGGCTACCTAAATCTTACACTGATAGAAGTTTATCATCAAAAATTAAAGATTTACGTATTGGATTAAATCAAACAGTTACTATAATTCCTCAAAAATATTCTTTTCCTAGAGTAAGAAATCTACCAAATAGAGTTTTATGTTCAGATGAAACGGGAGAATTAGATTGTGTTTTTTTTAACAGCTATGAAGGTTATATTAAAAAAATATTGCCTATAGGTAAAGAAATAACAGTTAGTGGAAAAATTGGAAGATTTAAAAATAGATATCAATTAACAAACCCAAAATATATTTCTGAAGATTCTTCTTTAATAAAACAAAAACATAACACTTATTCTCTTACTGATGGTATTTCAGAAAAAGTTTATAATAAAATTATTAATCAAATAATCATTAAAATACCAGTTTTAAAGGAATGGCATTCTAAAAATATTTTAAATAAATTTGACAATATAAGTTGGGATGAATCAATTAAAGAATTACATAAACCTGAAAATATAGGTAATTATAAAAAAAATTTTTATCAAAGACTTGCTTATGATGAAATTTTTTCAACATTTTTAGTTAACTCAGAAATAAGGAAAAAAATTAAAAAAATTAAAAAAAAAAATAAAATATTAGATCTTAAAAAACAAAATGCGATAATTAATAATCTAGATTTTATTCTCACAAATGATCAAACAAAAACATTAAAAGAAATTAATGCTGATTTGTGCTCTTCGACAAAAATGTTTAGACTATTACAGGGTGATGTTGGCAGTGGAAAAACAATAGTTTCATTATTATCTGCTATTAATACTATCAATTCAGGATTTCAGGTTGCGGTAATGGCTCCAACAGAAATTTTAGCAAGACAACATTTTAATCTTGCAAAAAAAATATTTCCTAAAGATTTAAATATAAGTCTAATTACAGGAAAATCAGATTATAAAGAAAAAAAAGATATACTTAATAGATTATCAAAACATAAAATTGATATCATTTTTAGTACTCACGCAATTTTTCAAAAAAAAGTAATTTTCAAAAAACTTGGGTTAATTATTATAGATGAACAACATAAATTTGGTGTAAACCAAAGAAAAAAATTGTCTGATAAGGGTGGTAATGATTGCGATGTTTTGTTAATGACAGCAACACCAATACCCAGAACTTTAACAATGACAATGTATGGTGATATGGACATTTCAATCATCCGTGAAAAACCCAAAAATCGAAAACCTATTAAAACATATAGTAAAATTGAAAATAAAATTGATGATGTGATAAAATTTATAAAAAATGAAATTAAATCTGGAAATCAAATTTTTTGGGTCTGTCCATTAATTGAGGAATCTAAAAAATTAGATCATTCATCAGCAATAAAAAAATTTGAATATTTAAAAAAGATATTTCCTAACGATGTATCTTTACTTCATGGAAAAACTGAAATTGAAAAAAAAGAAACAATTTTAAACAAATTTTTAAATAATGAGTTTAAAATTTTAGTTTCAACTACAATTATTGAAGTTGGTATAGATTTTCCAAATGCTAATACTATAATTATAGAAAATGCTAACAAATTTGGATTATCTCAATTACATCAATTAAGAGGTCGTGTTGGGAGAGGTACTAAAGAGTCCACTTGCATTCTTATGTTTAAATCAAATTTAAGTGAAAATGCAAAAAAAAGAATAAATATTCTAAAAAATTCAAATGATGGTTTTAAAATATCTGAAGAAGATATGAAATTAAGAGGTTTTGGTGATATTTTAGGATTTAAACAAAGTGGTATTAAAAATTTTAAATTAGCTGACCCTATTCATAATATTGATCTTTTTCTTTTGGCTGAAAAAGAAATAAAAAGAATTGAAAATTCAAAAGAGGATATAAGTAAATTTAAACCTCTTGTTAAATTATATGATAGAGCTGATATAATTAATGATATAGCCTAATTTTTACCAGTTGATGTTCCGGCTGATACTATAAATTTAGATGCTTCTTCAAAAGTCATATTAAGATAAATAACATCATCAATAGGAAACATTAATAAAAAACCACTTGTTGGATTTGGTGTTGTGGGAACAAACACATTAATTAACTTTTGATTTGTCTTTTGTGCCATTTCACCTTTATTTTCTTTTGTAGCAAAACCAACAGCCCAAACACCTTTTCTTGGATATTCAATTAATACCACACTTTTTTTATTATTATCCTTTTTAGAAAATGTTTCAGTCATCTGAAGTATTGCTGAGTAAATGGTTCTTAAAAAAGGAATTTTTTTAAATAAATCATCAATTAGTCTTAAAATTCTTTTACCTAAAAAAGATAAAGATAGACCTCCTACTATTGTTATAAAGATTATTGAAATTAATATTTCAATGCCAGGAATAGCATATGGTAAATAGTTATTAGGATTTATATTTTCAGGAATTATTTTTGATGAAAGTCCAATAAGAATTTTGCTAAGATATAATGTAAATCCAATTGGTATTAGGACAACTACACCTGTAATAAAATAATTTCTTAGTATAAGAGTTAATGATCTTTTTTTTTTCATTTTAACACTTAAAACTTGAGTAAATTATTGAAGAAATTAGATTTATAAATAAGAATAATGATTTTTTATTATTTAGATTCATATTAAAATATAATATCAATGATATTTAAAAATGAATAGAAGAAAATTCTTAACATATGTTGGTTGTAGTTGTTGCGGTTTCGCCCTCAATTCTTGTGCTACTGCACCAATCACTGAACGAAAACAATTAAAACTTGTTTCTGAAGCTAAGTTGAATGCTCAAGCTGCTTCTATATATGAAAAAGTAAAAGAAAAAGAAAAAATGAGCAAAGATGAAAAAACCCTTAATGAAATAAAAGAAATTGGAAAAAAAATTGAATATTCTATTGGGGAATATTTTTATAGATCTAAATTAAACGATCCTACTACAAATTTTGATTGGGAATATATTTTAATTGACAATAAAAAAGTAAGAAATGCCTGGTGTATGCCTGGAGGAAAAATTGCAGTCTATACTGGTATCCTTGAAGTTACTAAAAATACCGATGGTTTAGCTGCTGTAATGGGTCATGAAATAGCTCATGCTGTAGCGAAACATTCAGTTGAAAGAGCAAGTCGTAATGTTGCTACAAATGTTGTTCTACAAGTTACTGATATTTTGACTGGAGGAAAACTTTCAACAGTTAATAGAACTACAGGGATGAATACTGTTGGATTGTTGACACAGATGGGAATATTAAACCCTTTTAACAGAAAACAAGAAAGTGAAGCTGACTATCTTGGATTAATTTTTTCTTCTTTATCTGGTTATGATATTAGAGAAACTGTTAAAGTTTGGGAAAGAATGAAAGAATATAATAAAGGGAAAACTCCTCCTGAATTTATGAGTACTCACCCTTCACCAGATAATCGAATAAAAAAGATTAATGAGTGGACAAATAAAATTATATTTGATTACCCACCTATTAAAAATATTTAAATTATAGTGGTGAGCCGTGTTGGACTCGAACCAACGACCCATTCCTTAAAAGGGAATTGCTCTACCAACTGAGCTAACGGCCCACTTTCATTAGTTGAATTTAAATGTGTATATAGAATTATCAGAATAATTCAAATAAGAATTTCTGAGACAAATAGTTTTTTCTTTACAACTTATCAATGTATTTATCATGAAATTTATCAAATGTTTCATCTTCGATATTTTTTCTTATTGCAGTCATTAATTCTTGATAAAAATTAATATTATGAAGTGTTAAAAGCATAGATCCAAGAATTTCATTAGTATTAAATAGATGATTTAAATAATTCTTAGAATATTTATTTAAATTAAGATTTGTGCAATTTATATCAAGTGGTGAATTATCTTTTTGATATTTTTTATTTTTAATATTAATTCTTCCATTCCAAGTAAAGGCAAGACCCGTTCTTCCCGATCTTGTTGGCATTACACAATCAAACATATCAATACCTCTTTTAACAGCTCCTAAAATATCTGAAGGAGTACCTACACCCATTAAATAATGGGGTTTGTTTGAAGGCAACACATCTTTAATATCATCTAGAACTGAAAACATTTCTTTTTGTGTTTCTCCAACTGCTAGTCCACCTATCGCATATCCATCAAAATTCATTTTTAATAAACCCTTTAAAGATTCAATTCTTAAATCTTTAAAAAGACCTCCTTGAATAATTCCAAATAGTGCTTTATGAGGATTTTTTCCAAATGTCTTTTTTGATCTTGCAGCCCAATACAATGATAATTCCATAGATTTTTTAATTAATTTATAATCATCAGTTTTTTTGGGACATTCATCCATAATCATTACTATGTCTGAATTTAAACCAAGTTGAATTCTTATACTTTCTTCTGGGCTTAAGTAAAATTTTTTCCCATCAACATGTGAATTAAAAATAGCTCCTTTTTCTCGATCAATTTTATTTAATTTTGAGAGTGACATTACCTGAAATCCTCCAGAGTCTGTAAGTATAGGTAAATCGCAATTCATAAATTTATGTAATCCACCAATATTTTGGATTCTCTCGACACCTGGACGTATCATTAAATGATATGTATTAGCCAAAATTATTTCTGAGCCTGTTTTTTTTATATCGTCAATTGTACAAGCTTTAATGGTAGCTTGAGTACCTACTGGCATAAAAGCTGGTGTTTTAATATTGCCTCTATGAGTTTCAATTAAACCACATCTGGCATACTTATGTTTTTTTTTTACATTAAAGGCAAAATTTTTTAATGCCATTAAAGTTTATAATGATTTAAAACTAATTATTTTATCTGGATCTGAAACAGCACCATTATTATTTTCATCACCTCTTTTAATATTATCTACATATTCCATTCCATCAATAACTTTACCAAATACTGTATATTGATTATCTAAAAAAGGAGCAGGTTTAAAACAAATAAAAAATTGACTATTGGCACTATTAGGATCGGTAGATCTAGCCATTGATAAAGTTCCTCTATCATGTGGAAGTTTATTAAATTCTTGTTTTAAATCAGGTAAATCTGAACCACCCATACCAGCTTTTCTTAAATCAAAATTACCTGATGATGAATTGCCAAATTGAACATCACCAGTTTGCGCCATAAATCCATCAATAACTCTATGAAAAACAACATTGTCATATTTGCCATTATCAGCTAACTCTTTAATTCTTTTTACATGATTTGGTGCCACATCTTCAAATAACTCTATTTTAACATCACCATCTTTAAGTTTTAAAATCATTATATTCTCCTCTGACATTGTTTGGTTTGTTGTTAAAAAAAAGAAAATTAATATATTTATAAAAATTTTATTCATATTTTCTTTTTAATAATTTAATAGTACTTTTAGTAGTAAATTTTTTTATATTACCTTTTAATTTGATAATTTCTTTAACAAATTTGGAAGATATAATTTGATTTTCAACATCAGACATCAGAAATAATGTTTCAATATTCTTATTAAGTTTACGATTCATACCTGCTAATTGAAATTCATATTCGAAATCTGATACAGCTCTCAAACCTCTTAAAATAATATTAGATTTATATTTTTTACATAAATCTGTAGTTAACGATGTAAATGAAATTACAGTAATCTTTTTTTTATTAAGTTTAAGATCAGAAAATAATGCTTTTTTAACAATTTCTATTCTCTCTTCACAATCAAAAAGGTAATCTTTATTATCTACATTTGAAACTGCTACTACAATTTTATCAAATAATTTTAAACCTTTTTTAATTACGTCTATATGACCAAATGTAATTGGATCGAATGTACCAGGATATATGGCTACTTTATTCATCAAACTAAATTATCATCAATTTTATCGGCTGAAACAACTTTTTCTTCACCTGATAACTTAATAATTCTGACACCTTGAGTATTTCTTCCTGCTGTTCGAATTTCTTTTACCGCTACTCGTATTACTCTACCTTTATTAGTTGAAATTAATATTTCATCACCATCAAAGACAGGAAATGATGATGAGATGTTACCATTTCTTGGTGAGTTAATAATACCTATTATTCCCTTACCGCCACGATTTGTAACTCTATAATCTTTATGAGATGTTTTTTTTCCAAAACCATTTTCTGTTATTGATAAAATAAATTTTTCTTTAGCTTTTAATTCAGATTTTTCATCTTTAGATTTTTTTCCATTTTTTAAATATTTGTCACTATCAATTATAGATAATGATACTATTTGGTCATTCGGAGCTAAAACTATACCTTTTATACCTTTTGAAGATCTGCCTTTAAAAACTCTTAATTTTTTTGACTCAAAACGAATACATTTTCCAAATTTAGTACTTAAAATAATATCTTGATCATCTTTACAAATTTTAACACCAATAATTTTATCATTAGTATCTAATTTCATAGCTATTTTTCCTGAAGAATTAATAGAAGAAAAATCCTCTAAACTGTTTTTTCTGATTTTCCCTTGTGATGTAGCGAAAACAATTTGATAATTTTTTAATTCAGATTCGTTTTCAGGAAATGGCATAATTGAGCTGATAGATTGATGGCTTTTTAATGGTAAAATATTAAATAATGATTTACCTTTTGAAATTGATGATCCTTCTGGGATTTTCCAGGCTTTAATTCTATAAACCAAACCTTCGGTTGAGAAAAATAAAACAGATGTGTGAGTATTAACTGATAAAGTTTGTACTACAGAGTCTTCGTTTCTAGTGGTTATGCCTGTTTTGCCTTTACCTCCTCTTTTTTGAGTTTTAACACTATTTAAAGATCCTCTTTTTATATAGCCCTGTAATGTTACTGTAATTAAAACTGATTGTTTTTGAATGGTTTCCTCAATATCATAATTAAGTACTGCATCAATAATTTTTGTCCTTCTTGGCAAAGAATATTTTTCTTTAATATTTTTTAATTCTTCACTAATAACTTTTAATAATTCTTTTTTTGATGAAATTATTTTTTTATATTTAGTTATTAAGTCAGCTAATTTTTTTATTTCAACTTCAATTTCATTTACTCCTAATGCAGTTAATTTTTGTAATCTTAATTCTAATATTGCATTAACTTGTAGTTCTGAAAGTGAATAAATTCCTTTAGATTTTTTATTTTCAATTAATGAAATCATTTTCCGTGATTTATTTATTTTCCATTTAATTTTTAAAATTGATTTTTTTGCATCATCAGGAGTTTTAGAAGATCTAATAATCTTAATTACTTTATCTAAGTTTTCAACAGATACTGATAAACCGATTAATATATGAGCTCTCTCCTCTGCTTTTTTTAAATCAAATTTTGTTTTTTTAACAACTACATCTTCTCTAAAAGATAAAAAATTTGTTAAAAAATCCTTAAGATTACAAGTTTCTGGTTTACCATTAACAATGGCTAAGGTATTAAATCCAAAAGAACTTTCAATTTGAGTATTCTTATATAATTGTCTTTTAACAGTTTCTGGTTCTACTCCATTTCTTAAATCAATTGAAACTCTAATACCTTCTCGATTAGACTCATCTCTTATGTCTCTAATGCCTTCTATTTTTTTTTCTCTTACAAGCTGTGCTATTCTTTCATTTAGAACAGATTTATTTACTTGATATGGTATTGAAGTAATAACAAGTCTTTCTCTTCCATTTTTCAAACTTTCAATAGAAATTTCTCCTCTAATTTTAAAAGAACCTCTTCCTTTATTATAGCCTTGTTTTATCATGTCTTTTCCAATTATAACTCCACCTGTTGGAAAATCTGGGCCAGGTATATGTTTCATTAAATCTTTTATTTTTATATCTTTGTTTTCAATTAAAGCTAATGTTCCATTAATTATTTCACCTAGATTATGTGGTGGTATACTTGTGGCCATACCTACGGCTATACCTCCAGCACCATTTACTAATAAATTTGGAAATTGTGCTGGTAAAACTGTTGGTTCTTTTTCTGTTTCATCATAATTGCTTTTAAAAATAATTGTATTTTTTTCAATATCATCAATTAAAAATTGAGAAACTTTTGACAATCTTGTTTCAGTATATCTCATTGCCGCAGGTGGATCTCCATCAATTGATCCAAAATTTCCTTGTCCATCTACTAAAGGTAAGCTCATTGAAAAATCTTGAACCATACGAACCAACGCATCATAAACTGATTGATCTCCATGTGGGTGATATTTACCTATAACATCCCCTACTATTCTTGCAGATTTCCTAAATTGTTTTGACCAATCGTAACCGCCTTTATGCATTGCATATAAAATTCTTCTATGAACTGGTTTTAATCCATCTCTAATGTCTGGTAGTGCTCTACTTACTATAACACTCATAGCATAAGAAAGATAAGACGAACTCATCTCATCATGCATAGATATTAATTTAATATTTTTATCTTGAGGAACTTCTATTTTTTGCATAAATCTTAAAATGGAATTTCGTCATCCATATCATTAGATATTTGAGATATGTCTTCATTATTATTAGAAGATTTAGTATCATCTTTGGTTATTCCACCACCAGAGTTTCCACCTCCTAACATTGTTAAAGATGAATTGTAACCTTGAATAACTATTTCAGTAGAATATTTATCTTGACCAGATTGTTCATCTTTCCATTTTCTAGTTGTTAATTGACCCTCAACATAGATTTGAGCACCTTTTTTTAAATACTGTTGAACCACATTTACTAAACCTTCGTTAAATACAACTATACGGTGCCATTCTGTTTTTTCTTTTTTTTCACCTGTATTTTTATCTTTCCAAGATTGACTTGTAGCTAAGCTTAATCTTGCAACGTTTTTACCATTAATCATTTGTTTAATTTCCGGATCTGCGCCCAAACGACCAATTAAAAGTACTTTATTTAAACTTCCAGCCATAATATTTTATTATTTGTTAAATTAATTAATTAGAATTATATCACAATTTACTCTGAATATTAATTTTATTAGGTCAAAGCAAGAAAAATTATGATTAAAAAGATAGTTATTAAGGGAGCTAAAGAACATAATTTAAAGAATATTTCTTTAGAAATACCAAAAGATAAATTTGTTGTTATTACGGGTTTATCTGGATCTGGAAAATCATCTCTAGCATTTGATACCGTATATGCAGAGGGACAAAGAAGATATGTTGAAAGTTTGTCTGCTTATGCAAGACAATTTTTAGACAAAATGAAAAAACCAAATGTCGATTTAATTGAAGGGTTAAGTCCGGCTATATCTATAGAACAAAAAAATACATCTAAAAATCCTAGATCTACAGTTGCTACTGTTACTGAAATTTATGATTATATGAGAGTTCTTTATGCTAGAGCTGGAATACCCTACTCACCTTTTACAGGTAAACCTATAAAATCACAAACAGTCACTCAAATTGTAGACAAAATTAAAGAACTTCCCAAAAAAGCTACAATTTATATTTATGCTCCTGTAATCAGAGGACGTAAGGGTGAATATAGAAAAGAAATTTTAAATTATAAAAAAAGAGGTTTTAGAAAAATTAAAATAGATAATGTTTTATATGACATTGATAAGGTACCTGAATTAAATAAGAAAATTAAACACGATATTTATATTCTTGTAGATAGAATAGTTTTAAACTCATCTTTAGGAAATAGATTGGCTGAAAGTATTGAAACTTCAGTAAATTTAGCGAACGGTTTGATTTTTGTAGAATACGAAGATGAAACATTACCAAAAAAATTAAGAAAATTAGAAAAATTAATATTTTCTACAAAATTTGCTTGTCCAGAAAGTGGTTTTACAATTGAAGAGATTGAACCAAGACTTTTTTCCTTTAACAGTCCTTTTGGTGCGTGTGAAGAATGCGAAGGTATAGGTATCAAGTTAAATGTAGATCCAAATTTAGTTATACCAAACGAAAAAAAAAGTATTATAGATGGAGCAATAGAACCTTGGGCAAAAACTACAACTTTATATTATGCTCAAACACTTTCATCTTTATCTAAACATTATGGTTTTTCATTGGAAGAAAAATGGTCAAAACTTTCAAAAAAAATAAAAGATATAATTCTTTATGGTTCAGACGACGAAATAATAAAATTTACTTATGATGATGGATATGAAAAATACTCTCACAAAAAAACCTTTGAAGGCGTAATTAATAATTTAGAAAGAAGATATCTTGAAACTGATAGTGATTGGAAAAGAGAAGAAATTGCTCAATATCAATCTGATACAAAATGTGAAAGATGTAATGGTCATAGATTAAAAGATGAAGCTCTTTGTGTTAAAATTAATAATTTACACATTAGTGAAGTTTCTGAAAAATCAATTTCAGATGCTTCTAAATGGTTTGAAAATCTTAAAAATAATTTAGATAAAAAGCAAGTTAAAATTGCTGAACATATTTTAAAAGAAATTAATGAAAGATTAAATTTTTTATTAAATGTTGGTCTTGATTATTTAACTTTATCAAGAGAGTCAGGAACATTATCAGGTGGTGAAGCTCAAAGAATAAGATTAGCTTCTCAAATAGGATCTGGCTTAACTGGAGTATTGTATGTGCTTGATGAACCTTCCATTGGTCTTCATCAAAAAGACAATATTAAACTTATAGCTGCATTAAAAAGATTACGAGATTTAGGTAACACAGTAATTGTTGTCGAACATGATACTGAAACTATGGAAAGCGCAGACCATATTATAGATCTTGGACCTGACGCTGGAAACAATGGTGGAGAAATAGTTGCGCAAGGTAGTTTAGAAGATATTAGTCAAAATAAAAATAGCATAACAGGTAAATATCTTTCAAATAAACTTAAAATTAACATTCCTCAAAAAAGAAGATTGGCCAAAAATGGTAGATTTTTAGAAATTACTGGAGCTACAGGAAATAATTTAAATAATGTTAATTTAAAAATACCATTGGGTAGTTTAACTTGTGTTACTGGAGTATCTGGAAGTGGTAAATCAACACTTGTATTACAAACTCTTTACAATGCCTTAAACTTAACTTTAAATAATAACAAATCTAGAAAAATTCCAAAACCTTTCAAAGGATTTAAAGGTACAGAGTTAATTGATAAAATTATAAATATAGATCAATCGCCCATTGGAAGAACTCCAAGATCTAATCCCGCAACTTATACAGGTGCTTTTGGTCCTATAAGAGATTGGTTTACAGGATTACCAGAATCTAAAACTAGAGGATATAAACCAGGTAGATTTTCATTTAATGTTAAGGGCGGTAGATGTGAAGCTTGTGAAGGTGATGGAGTCATTACCTATGAAATGCATTTTCTTCCTGATGTTTATATACAATGTGATGAATGTAAAGGTACTCGTTATAATCGTGAAACTTTAGAAATAAAATTTAAAGATAAAAGTATTGCTGATGTTTTAAATATGACTGTCGATGAAGGTTGTGAATATTTTGAAAATATTTCAAATATAAAAACAAAATTACTTACTTTAAAAAAGGTTGGTTTAGGATACATAAAAATAGGACAACAAGCGACAACACTCTCAGGTGGAGAAGCTCAAAGAATTAAATTAGCTAAGGAATTGTCCAAAAGATCAACAGGTAGAACAATGTATATTTTAGATGAACCAACAACAGGATTACACCAACACGATATCAAAAAATTACTTGAGATTCTTCATACATTTGTTTCTTTAGGAAATACAGTTGTAGTAATTGAACACAATTTAGATGTAATAAAGACTGCTGATTATATTGTAGATATGGGACCTGAAGGAGGTGTAAAAGGTGGAAAAATTATCGCAGAGGGAAAACCAGAGGAAATTTGCAAAATTAATGAAAGTTACACAGGTAAATTTTTAAAACCTTTATTAAACTAGAAAAATATATTTTTATATTTATTTAAAATTAGTATATAATTTATTTAAATGGGAAATTTGCTTTCATCTTTATCTAAGACAATCCATGCTTCATTGGCTCTAGCTGTTATTTTATTTTTAGGTTTATTCTATCAAAATGATGGTTTTACCTTTGATATACTTTTCTGGAGTTGGGTAGCGAGATATACACATGTTATTGTGGGTATTATGTGGATTGGTTTACTTTGGTATTTCAATTTTGTTCAAATTCCAAATATGGCTAAAATTCCGGATGAGCAAAAACCTGCTATTGGAAAAGTAATAGCTCCTGCTGCTCTGTTTTATTTTAGATGGGCTGCTGCTTTAACAATTTTATCAGGATTAATAGTTGCTCACTTAAATGGTTATTTACATGATGCGATGACATTAAGTATTGGATCGGGTGTTCCAAAACATACAGCTATAGGTATTGGAATGTGGCTTGGTATTATAATGGCATTTAATGTTTGGTTTGTGATTTGGCCAAATCAAAAAAGAGCATTGGGAATTGTCGAATGTGAACCAGATTTAAAAGCTAAATCTGCAAGAACTGCTATGCTATTTTCTAGAACAAATACTTTGTTATCATTGCCAATGTTACTTACAATGGTAGCTGCTCAAAATTTATATTAATTTTTATCATCATCTTTTAAAATTGTTTTTTGTGAAACTTTAAGTCTAACTAAAATAGTATTTGCAATATATATTGAAGAATAAGTTCCAAAAAGAACGCCAAAAATCATAGCAAGAGAAAAACCTTTCAAAATTTCACCTCCAAAGAAAAATATTGATAATAATGCTAATAAAGTTGTTACAGATGTAATTAAAGTTCTTGATAAAGTTTCATTAATTGAGATATTTGTTAATTCATATATTTTTATATCTGAATACTTTCTTAAATTTTCTCGTACTCTATCGTAAATAACAACTGTATCATTCATGGAATATCCAACAATTGTTAATACAGCTGCAATAATTGATAAATTAATTTCAAGTCCAAGTAATGAAAATAAACCTAAAGTGACACTAACATCATGAAACAAAGCTAGTATAGCTCCAAGACTAAATTGCCATTCAAATCTAATCCAAATATAAACAAGCATCAAAAATAGAGCAACGGATATAGCTATAACACCTGATCGTAATAATTCCGCACTAACTTTTGGACCAACATTTTCTACTCTTCTAAAGTTAAATTTATTTCCAAAAGATTTATCTAAATTAGATTTTATTTCCTCTATAATATTTTTGTTACTATTATTTTCAAATTTAATTAAAAAATCCTTTTCATTACCAAAATTTTTTACTGAAACATCTCCTAAATTCATCTGGTTTAAATTATCTCTTAAAGAAGAAACGTTAATTTTTGTATCTGTTGACCTAAGTTCAATAAGTGTACCACCTTTAAAATCTATTCCAAAATTTAAGCCTTTAAATATTAATAATAATAAAGAAATCACTACCAAAGAAATAGAAAGAATATTAAATTTATTATAATATTTATTAAAAGCTATCATTTATATTAATCCTTCTTTTTCTTTATTTTTTGAAACATATAAAACAGTTAATAATCTTGCTATAAAATATACAGAAAAGAGAGTTGTAAAAATTCCAACTCCTAATGTTAAAGAAAATCCCTTTATTGGACCAGAGCCCATAAAAAATAATATAATCGCAGCTAATAAAGTTGTTATATTAGCATCAAGAATAGCTGTTCTTGATTTAGTGTAACCACTATCAAATGCTATTAAGTTATTTTTTTCATTTTTTAGTTCTTCTTTAATTCTTTCAAAGATTAATACATTAGCATCAACAGCCATACCAACAGTTAAAATTATTCCAGCTATACCTGGCAAAGTTAAAGTTGCCTCAAATATTGTTAAAATACCAATTAATAAAAATAAATTTATAACTAAAGTTATATTAGTAATTAATCCAAAGATTTTATATTTTATAAAAATAAAAATTATCACAAGCATAAAACCAATAATTAAAGCAATTATTCCTGCATTTATTGAGTCTTGTCCTAAGTCAGGTCCAACAGTTCTTTCTTCAATTATATTTAATGGTGCAGGTAATGCTCCAGATCTCAATAATAAAGCGAGGTCAGTAGCAGATTGAAAAGTAAAACCACCACTAATTTGACCTGATCCACTTGCAATTATATCTCTTATAACAGGAGCACTTATAATTTTACCATCTAAAACAATTGCTAATTGTTTTCCTATTCCAGTAGATGTAGCTTTACCAAATCGTTTAGCTCCTACTCTATCAAGTGTAAAAGAAACAACAGTTTCATTAGTTTCAGCATCCATTCTAGGTTGGGCATCTAAAAGATTATCACCACTTAAAATTATTCTTTTACTAACGCTTTCTTCATCACCGTCATCACTATCTTCATATTTTAAATTTTCTACACCAAAAGAATCTTCTTTATTGTTACTAACAAATCTAAAAGTTAAATTAGCTGTTTTGCCTAATAATGATTTAATTCTCATAGGATCATCTAAACCTGGTAATTCAACTAAAATTCTATCATTACCTCTTTTAAGAATATTAGGTTCATTTGTACCAATCTCATCTATTCTTCTTCTTACTATTTCTAGAGCTTGATCTTGTGATGAAGTTTTAATTTCAATTATTCCTTGTTTTGAATAGTTAACAATAAAAAAATTATTTTCTTCAACTATATCTAATTGATGAGATTTAAATCTTGGATAATAAGGATTCAAATCACTTTCTTCATCTGTAAATGTATCTAATATTATTTGTTTAAATTGTTCATTTACAGAAAAAGAAATTTTTTGATTTAAAAGTCTAAGATTGTTAATTCTAATATTTTTTTCTTTAAAATAATTTCTAATATTTATTGATAGATTTTGAAGTTTTTGTTCAATTACTGGTGTATTATCAATTTCTAATAAAAGATAAGACCCACCTTGTAAATCTAAACCAAGATTTATTTTTTTATTAATAAAAAAACTATTATCTTTAAAAAGATTAGAAGAAGCAAATAAAATAAATAATAATGATATTAACGAAATAAAAATTATTCTTAGTTTTGAAAAATATAACACTTTATTTTAGTAAAATTTATTTCTTAATTTCTTGAGTGTTCATTAAACTTTGAATGCCAGTGCCTCTAATAACTTCAACCACAACATTATCAGTAATTTCTACTTCAACTTTATCATTGTCTACAATTCTTGTTATCGTTCCTGTAATTCCTCCTGAAGTCACAACTTTGTCACCTTTTTTTAAATTCTCAACCATAGCTTTGTGTTCTTTAACTTTTTTTTGTTGAGGTCTTATTAACAAAAAATAAAAAATAACAAAAATTAGTATTAATGGTATAAATTGTGCTATTCCTGAACTTTCCATAAATCTCCTTAATTAAAAATGAATATTTATACTATCTGTAGGATTAAAACAACTTTAATTGAGCGAAATCTTTTCTAATTTATTCATATAAGGTCTCAATATTTTTGGAATAGTTATTGATCCATCTTTTTGTTGATAATTTTCTAAGATAGCAATTAAAGTTCTGCCTACTGCTAAACCGCTCCCATTTAAAGTACCTGCATAAAGTGTCTCTTTATTTTGATTTTTGTATCTAGCTTTCATTCTTATAGCTTGAAATGTAGAGCATGATGAACAAGATGAAATTTCTCTATATTTATTTTCTGAAGGTAACCACACTTCTATATCATAAGTTTTTTCAGCACTAAAACCCATATCACCACTACATAAAATCATTTTTCTATATGGTAATTCTAAAAGATCTAAAATATCCGTTGCACAATTAGTCATTCTTTCTAATTCTTCTAAGCATTTAGATTGTTCAACTATACTAACCATTTCAACTTTATAAAATTGATGTTGTCTAATCATACCTTTTGTGTCTTTTCCATAACTGCCTGCTTCTTTTCTAAAACAAGGAGTAGATGCAACAAATCTCATAGGAAGATCTTTTAGATCTATAATTTTATCTTTAACAATATTAGTTAAAATAACTTCAGCAGTTGGTATTAAAAATTTTCTGCCAGTTCCTTCTTCAAGTTTAACTTCAAATTGATCATTTTCAAATTTAGGTAACTGACCAGTACCAAACATAGTATTTTCAGAAGCTAATAATGGAGGTGATATTTCAACATATTTATTTTTTAAAATATGAGTATCTAACATAAAGTTTGAAAGAGCTCTTTCTAATAAAGCTAATTTATCTTTAACAAAAACAAATCTTGAACCTGTAGTTTTAGTGGCAAGATCAAAATCAAGCATTTCTAATTTTTCACCTAACTCATAATGAGATTTGGGTTTAAAATCGAATTGTGGTATTTGACCTGATTTGGCAACTTCAACATTGTCATTTTCATTTTTACCATTCGGCACATCTGAGTGAGGAATATTTGGTATATTTGATAAGATTTTATCTAAATCTGATTTAACTTTTTTTTGTTGTTCTGTAATTTTATCTATATCTAAAGAAATTTCTTTAGATTTTGCAAATAAAGATTTATCTTTGGATTTTGAAATCTCTTTTTTTTCTTTCTCTAAATTTTCTTTTTTTTGAATAAATTCTCTATTTTGTAGATCTAAATTTTTAAGTTTTTCAAAATCAATATCAACTGATCTTTTTTCAAGAGCTTTTTTAAAAACATCAAAATCTTTTCTAATTTCTTTTAAATTATGCATCAGAATCTTTCAAATTTTTATTTTCTATAAATTTTACAGAAAATATAGATAATTCATATAAAATTAATAATGGAATAGCTAAACCAATTTGTGTGATTGGGTCAGGCGGAGTTAACAAAGCAGCTGCAGCAAATATAATTACTACAACATACTTTCTTCTTTTTTTTAAAAAATCAGAATCAACCATTCCTATTCTTGCTAATAAACTAAGAACAACAGGCAATTGAAAACTTATACCAAATGCAAAAATAAGTTTCATTACTAAAGAAAGATATTCATTTACTTTTGCTTCTAATTGAATAGGTAAATTTGTTGATAGACCTGTACTTTCAAATGATAAAAAAAACTTTATAGCTAAAGGCATTATTAAATAATAAACTAACATTCCTCCTAAAAAGAATAATATTGGTGTTAAAACTAGATATGGTAAAATTGCAGTTTTTTCATGTTTATAAAGGCCAGGCGCTATAAATTTCCATATTTGCATAAGAATAAATGGACATGTCACAAAAAAAGCAGTGAAAAAAGAAACTTTTAAATATGTTAAAAATGTTTCTTGAAGTGCTGTGAAAATTAATCTTCTTTTTGATCCATCATCTTTTACTGCTTTAGCAAATGGTTCAACTAAAAAACCATACAAATGTTCTGCAAAAAAATAGCAGGCAATAAAAAAAATTATAAGAAATATAAAACTATTTATTAATCTTTTTCTTAACTCAACTATATGACTTATGAAGCCACCTTCTTTTTCATCATGACTCATCTTTTTTTTCTTCTTTTTTTTCTATTTGATTATCTTCAATGTCAATATTTGAAACTTCATTTTGTATATTGCTAATATATTTTTTTGTTGTTCCTATCCATGAACCAACTTTTTTTAACATTACTGGGAAATCTTTTGGTCCAAGAACAACAATTGCTAATGCAACTACAATTAAAATCTCAAACCAACCAATAGTAGGCATGTGATTTATTCTTTTTTGTTTGAATCTTGATTTTCGTCAGAAATATTTTTAGGTTCAGTATCGTCCGTAACATCAGACGCCATTCCCTTTTTAAAACTTTTAATCCCTTTAGCAACATCACCCATCAGACTGGATATTTTGCCTCTTCCAAATAATAATACCACAAGTATTACAACAATTGCTATTTGCCATATTCCAATGCTCATACAAAACTTATAACCTTTTTATTAATGATTTAAAAGTGACTTTTTTTAAAAATCTAAATTAAAGTTTTTAATTTTTTTCTTCTGAATCAAGAGTGTCACTTAACATTTCATCAATATTTGAATAAATATCCTCTTTTTTATTGTCTTGTTTTTCTTTATAAAATTTTCCAGTTCCAAAAATTGCATTATCAATATTACTGCTATCAATTAAACCGGCAGCTCCTAATTCATCCACAGTAGGAAGGTCAGATAATTTTTGTAAATTAAAATGACTTAAAAAATCATCTGTGGTTTTGTATTGAATAGGTCTACCCGGAACATCTTTTCTTCCTCCTGGTTTTACCCAATTTAATTCCATTAGTATTTCGAGTGTATTAGTACCAAAAGCAACACCCCTTATTTCTTCAATTTCAGCTCTTGTCACTGGTTGGTGATAAACAATAATTGCTAATGTTTCAATTGCTGCTCTTGATAATTTTTTTTCAATAGTTTTTTCTTTAATCATTAAATTAGATAAATTTGGAGAAGTTCTAAAAGACCATTTTTTTGAAATACAAACTAAATTAATTCCACGATGGGAATATTCAGTTTGTAATTTTAACAAAACTTTTTCAACATCTATTTTTTTTGAAATTTTATTTTCAATAGTTTCAATATCTAAAGGTTCAGCTGCAGCAAAAACAATTGCCTCAATTTCTTTTTCAATTGAAGATAATTTAGAAGGAAAGTCTATAATATTATTTTTTTTTTTAATTTTTTTTTTAATCATTTGTTTTCCCTAATATAAATATCATCAAAAAGTTTTTCTTGTTTAATTTTTAAATTACCTTCTTTTACTAATTCTAAAGAACCAGCAAATATTCCAGCTTTCCCTGTTCTTTTAAAGCCTGAACCTTTTTTAAAATTTTTTGGTATTAGATCATCTAATTTTTTCCAATCCAAAAGTTTACCAAAAAAATTTTTTATTGTTTTTATTCCTTCTTCAGTAGTAAAGACAGGTAATTTAGGAATATTTATTTTTTGAAAATCTTTAGTCATAATTATTGTTGAATATGTTTTAAGTAATTCAAATAAATTTAATTTATATTCACTATTATAAATTGGTTTAATTCCAGATCTGCTTCCTCTTGTTCTAATTTCTCTACCCAATCTTTTTCTTTTCAACATTTGTTCCGATAATAAACGAATCAATTCTAATTTTTTTAACTGTAATTTTAATTTTTCTGCAACTTCTTGAACTTTAAACTCTTCTTCTGGAGTTCCTGGTAACAATAATTTCGATTTTAAATATGCTAACCATGTAGCCATTAATAAATATTCAGATGCAATTTCTAAATTTAAATTCTTATCTTTTGTAATAAAATCATGAAATTGATCAGCTAATTTTGTAATAGAAATATCTTCTAAATTAACTTTTTGTGCTTTTGCTAAATCTAATAAAACATCTAAGGAACCATTATAATTTTCTATATCAACCTTAAATAATGAAGAATCATTTTCTATCATAAATGAATATTAACTTAAAATTTTATAAAATTGTGATGTTTTTTTAGATATAAATTTATTAATTAATGGTGAGTTTTTTCCTACAATTTCCATTTCCTTATAATTTCCATTACAATGTAAGGCAATATTACAACCTGCACTAAAAGTTTTTATTGTATTTTCTTTAAGACTTCCTTTTAAACTCTTCATAGATAAATCATCAGAAATTAAAATATTTTTAAAACCTATTTTATTCCTAATCAATTTAATTAGTTTTTTTGAATGGGTAACAGTATTTTTATTGTCTATTTTATTAAAAATAATATGTGCAGTCATAGCAAAAAAAGTTGCTTTATTTTTAAATGAAATGAAATCATTTTTTAATAAATAATTAAGTTTCTTATTTACAATTGGTGTGAAATAATGACTGTCAACCTTAGCAAGACCGTGCCCTGGAATGTGTTTCATTACAGTACCAATTCCATTTTCACGAAAATATTGAATACAATAATCGCCTATTTTAGATACTATTTTTGGATTTTTAGAAAATGAACGATCACCAATAATTTTACTAGACCCTTTAATTTTTAAATCTAAAACAGGAATTGTATTTATATTTGCACCAATTGATTTTAGTAAATAAGAAGTTTTATCTATAAACAATTTATAGATAAATTTAAATTCTTTATAATTCTTTATATATTTATTTCCAAAAAATTCGGAAGTAAAATTTTCGAATGAAATAATATTTTTCAATCGATTTATACGACCTCCTTCTTGATCAATTAATATGGGATAATTATTATCTTGAAAAATTTTTTTAATTGAAGTTGTTAATTTATAAGTTTGTTTAATATTTTTTATATTTCTACTAAATAAAATTACACCCCAAGGTCTATATTTTTTTAAAAAAAATCTTTCTTTTGTTAAAAGTTTTGTAGATTTTATACCTATAATAAATGATCTACGATTATTCATTAGTCTCTAATAATTTCCAAAAATTAAATTTTTTCTTTTTTTTGTTATTTGATTGTTCAATGTATTCAATTATATTTTTAGTATCATCTTCCAAAATAGGCAATTTTTCAGCATAAGTATTAATTTTTTCATTAATATTGTTTAATGATCTATAGGAATTCTTTTTGTTAGTATCTGAAAAATAATATTTAGAAATAAAAAATATAAATAAACAAATTATTAATATAAATATTAAATATTTAATTTCTTTAAACATTACATTTTTTCAGGAACAGAAACTCCAACAATATTCATCCCTGATCTTATTACATTTGAAATAGCTTTTAAGAAAATTAATTTATCATCCGTAATCTTTTTCTTATCATTAATAAATCTTTTTTTAGGATTATCTTTACCCAAATTCCAATATGAATGAAATAATGATGCTAGTTCATATAAATAAGTTGGTATTCTATGCGGTTCAAGTTTTTTACATGATAAATCTATACACTTAGGCCATTCTGATAATTTTTTTAAAATATTTATTTCATCATTAGAATATTCAAAATCATACTTATTAATTTTAACCTCAGAATTTAAATCTTTTTCTAGATGTCTAAAAACTGAAGCAATTCTTGCATAACTATATTGAACATAATAAAGGGGATTATCTTTAGATTTTTCAATTACATTATCAAAATCAAAATCAAGTTCTACATCACCACTTCTATTTAACATGATAAATCTTGTTGCATCTTTTCCTACTTCGTTAATTAAGTCATCTACTGTTATGTAGTCACCTTTTCTTTTAGACATTTTAAAAGGTTTATTATCTTTTATGAGTTTAACTAATTGACTAACTTTACAAATTAATTTTCCTTTAGAATTTGATAAAGCTTCAACAGAAGAAGAAATTCTTTTTATATAACCTGCATGATCTGCTCCCAAAATATTTATTAAAAAATCAAATTTTCTATCTAACTTATTTTTATGATAAGCGACATCACTAGCAAAATAAGTCCAAGCACCATCAGATTTTTGTAGTGCTCGATCTTTATCATCACCAAAATCAGTTGATTTAAAAAGTAATTGTTCTCTTTCTATCCAATTATCATCATCTTCGCCGGCAGGAGCTTTGATCTTACCTTTATACACAAAGTCATTTTTTTGAAGATAATCAATAACTTTTTCAACTTCTTTATTTAAAACTAAATCTTTTTCACTAATAAAATTATCATGATTAATACCAAGGCTACTAAGGTTTTTTTTAATTAATTTTAATGCTTCTTTAATTGATAGTGATGTTAATTCTTCTGAAATATTTTCATAATTCTTAAAATCAATTTTCTTATTTGAATTGATTATATTTTGAGCAAAGTCTATTAAATAATCACCAGGATATAAATTTTCATTATCTGAAGGAAAAGGTTCTTTAAATATAATTTCTCTAATTCTAAAATAGACTGATTTAGTAAAGTTAATAATTTGATTACCATAGTCATTAACATAATATTCTTTTGTAACTTTATGTTTATTAAATAACAAAACATTAGAAATTACATCTCCTAAAATAGCACCTCTACAATGACCTACATGTAATGGTCCAGTAGGATTGGCAGAAACAAACTCAACTAAATAATTTTTCTTCTTCTCTTTTGTATTAATTCCAAAAGATTTAGAATTTTTGATTATTTCTTTTATAAAGTTAGTCCAAAAAATAGGTTTAAATTTAATATTAATAAAACCAGGTTTAGCTATTGATATATCTTCAATTAATTCATCATTTTTCTTTATAGCTGTAGCTATAGTTTCAGCTAAATCTGTTGGGGATTTTTGATTTGCTTTTGATAAAAACATCGCAACATTTGTTGAAATATCACAATTAAATTTTTCAGGAGGAATTTCAGTATTAATTCCATCTAGTTTGTCAGGTAAAATTAATTTATTATTTTTAGATAAGTCTAATAAAACTTTTTTAATTTTGTCTAAGTATTCTTCAAAAATATTCATTTAATATTATTATAAAGATTAATTGCATATCGATCCGTCATCCCAGATATAAAATCTGAAATTGCTCTGTATTTATCTTTAGAAAGTTGATCTTTAGAAATAAATTTTTTTGGATTTTGTTTTATTTTGTTAAATAATTTTTTAATAATTGATTTACCCTTATTATTTTTGACTAGTACATTCCTATTATTATACATTTTTGATCTTAAAAAATATCTTATTTCATTTTCTGAATTTTTAATTTTATCAGAAAAATCAACTATTAAAAAACTTGTTTTATTTATATCTTTTAGTGATTTAATCTTATTATTAATTAAATTCTTCTTTGTATTGTATATCAAATCTTTAATCATTAAATCTATTGAGTCTCTTATAATTTGATAAGTGACAATTTTATAATTCTTTTTATTAATTTTATTCTTATATTTTTTGTAAATATCTCTATAGAAGTTAATTTCAACTAACTCCTCTAATTTAAATAAATTTGCTTTTATTCCATCTTGAATATCATGGTTATTATAAGCTATATCATCTGATATTGCTGAAATTTGAGCTTCTAAAGATGGATAAGTGTTAAAGTTGATCATATTCTTAAAATTTTTAATACCAATCAAACTATCAACTAAGTCTAAATCATTTACTGGACCATTATGTTTTAAAAGGCCTTCTAATGTTTCAATTGAAAGATTTAAACCGCTAAATTTCAAATATTTATTTTCTAAAAACATAACAATTCTTAATGTCTGTAGATTATGATCAAAACCACCATAATCGTCCATGCACTCATCTAATGAATCTTCACCAGCATGTCCAAATGGAGTATGCCCCAAGTCATGCGCAAGACTTAAGGTTTCAGCTAAATCTTCATTTAAGTTAAGATGTCTTGCTATAGATCTTGCTATTTGAGCCACTTCCATCGAATGAGTTATTCGAGTTCTATAATGATCTCCTTCTGTATTTACAAAAACTTGTGTTTTATGTTTTAGTCTTCTGAATGAAGCACTATGAATAATACGATCTCTATCTCTTTGAAAAGGAGATCTATATTTAGATAAAGATTCTTTAAAAATTCTCCCTTTGCTTTTAAATAGACCTATCTTTGAGTATTTTTTCATCCTTTAAAATAAAATATTAAGTATTATATTAGTAATACCAGTGATCAATTATGATAAAAGAAATTAAATTTACTGATAAAGCAATAAAACAGATCAATAGCCTATTATCTAAAAAAGATAAGGGGTCTTTTTTTAGAATCGCTATCAAAGGTGGTGGATGTTCAGGTTTTCAGTATGAATTTACTTTTGATAAATCTAAGGCAGAAGACGACTTAAATTTTGAGAATATTCTAATTGATAAAGCTTCTGCAGATCTTTTAAAGGGATCTGAAGTTGATTACGTTTCAGAATTAATTGGTGAACAATTTAAAATAACTAATCCACAAACCAAATCTTCTTGTGGTTGTGGTGTCTCCTTCTCTCTTTAATGCTCATTTCATCGTGGAATGTAAATTCCGTACGTGCTCGTATTGAAAATATTAAAAGTTATCTTCTTAAGTATAAACCAGACATTTTAATGATGCAGGAAATCAAAACTGAAGATGTTAATTTTCCTTATGACGATTTTTCATCAATGGATTATGAAAGTCATGTATTTGGTCAAAAAAGCTATAATGGTGTTGCTATTATTTCTAAAAATAAATTAAACAATATTAGAACAGATTTAATTAAAGATAAGTTAAAACAATCAAGAATTATTTCAGCTGAAATAGAATATAAGAAGAAAAATATTCAATTAATAAATATTTATACTCCAAATGGTAATCCAGTTGATACAGAGAAGTATGATTATAAAAAAAAATGGCTAGATGATTTGATTAAGCAATTAAAATCTTTATCTAAAAAAAATTCTAATATTATTCTTGCAGGTGATTTTAATATTATTCCTGCGGCTGAAGATGTCTACAATCCAAAAGGTTTTGAAGATGATGCTTTGTTTAGACTCGAAATTAGAAAAAAATTAAGAGAGATGATCAATCTTGGATTTAATGATACTTATAGACATTTTAATGAAACTAAAGAAGGTTATACTTTCTGGGACTATATGAGGGGTGCTTGGCAAAAAAATAATGGAATGAGAATTGATCATTTTTTAGTTTCTAATTCTTTAATCGATCAAATTAAATCTATTAATATAAATAAAGATCCAAGAGGGAGAGAAAAACCCTCTGATCACACTCCCATTGAAATTAAATTAGCTTAAAGATTTTATTTTATTAACTAAGTCCTCATTGATATTTCGAGGACCCTTATCAAGTCTGTTTTTATGTCTTCTTTCACCAGGTAATCTTACCTCACCCATTGATTTCATTTTTTTAAAAAATTCTTCTGAATGTTTTTGCCAATTAGTTCCTGAAGTTTTATCTGGTGATATTGCTAAAATAAACTCACCTCCACTTGGTGGACCTCCATCTTTGTTATCTTTTGCAGCTGTCTCAAAACTAAAATTATCACCAACTAATGCACCAGCCATTAATTCAACCATCATAGCAATTGCAGAACCTTTATAACCTCCAAATGGTAACAACACACCACCATCAGCTATTTCACCTGGATCAGTTGTTTCTTTACCTTCTTTAGTTAAACCAGTTCCAAGTGGAACTTTGTGCCCTTCTCTTTTAGCAACTTGAACTTCACCCATTGCCATTGATGCTGTAGCCATATCATAAACAACTGGAGTATTGCCTGATCTTGGCCATGCAAATGAAATTGGGTTTGTTCCAAATAATGGTTTGATTGCACCTGCGGGTGCTACTGCAGGCTTATATGATGTGCATGCAAAAGCAACTAAACCCTCTTCTGCTAATTTTTCTGTTTCAGGCCACATCGCTGCCATGTGATGAGAATTATTTATTGCAAGCACTGCAACACCATTTTCTTTTGCAGCTTTTACTAGTTCGGGCAAACCTTTATTTAAAACAACTGGTGCTAAACAATTATTACCTAGAACTTTAATTACTGATGCTGAAATCTTTTTAACTTCAGGTTTTCCTTTACCATTAATTTTTCCACTTTTTAAGCCACTTACATAAGCGGGTAATCTAAACAGACCATGAGATAGTGAACCATCTCTTTCAGCATTTCTAATTAAATCAGCAAGAATAGAAGCTGTTTCATCATCACAACCATTAGCTAGCAATGTTTTTTTAGCTAAATCAAAAATTTCATCTAATGTAAGGGAAACTGTACTCATCCCATTATTAGATATTATTTATGACAAAAGATCAATTTTAATTAACAGCCTTTAAAAGATTTAGACATGTTACTAATCAAATCAAAATACAAATCTTTACCTGGATTAAGTGTAGCTCCTAATGGATCTAATACACCGGTACTTATATTCATATCTTTTGCAACAGCATTAATTATATCAGGGTTGAACTGAGGTTCAGAAAATACACAGCTCACTTTATCATGTTCAATTATTTCTCTAATTTCAGCTAATTGTTCTGCGCCTGGCATAACATCTGTATTAACAGTAAATGCACCTAAAACATTAACATCAAATCTTTTCTCAAAATATTGATAAGCATCATGGAAAACTATAGATTTAAAGTCTTTATTTAATTCAGACTTCACATCTTTTGTTAATTTATCAAGATCTTTTAAGGCTTTTTTTAAATTGTTTTTATAAACTGAAGCATTTTTTTGATCTTTTTCAATCAGGTGTTCAGCCATTTCTTTTAGAATTACTTTTGCATTTGAAGGATCTAACCAAATATGTGGGTCGTATTCACCATGTGCATGACCTTCATGACCATGTTCATCATGACCATCTTCTTTGTGTTCATCATCATGTCCATGATCATCGTGACCATCTTTTTTATGTTCATCATCATGTCCGTGATCATCGTGACCATCTTTTTTATGTTCATCATCATGTCCGTGATCATCTTCTTTTTTTGCATGATCATCATGATCGTCCTCTTTATGTCCATGATCTTCGTGTTCTTCAAAAATGTTTCTTTCTCTAAATTTTAACTTATTAAGTCCTTTTATTTCCATTAATTCAATTTTTTCAGCTTTTTTAGCTATTGATTTTAATGGTTTTTCTAAAAAACTTTCCAAATCTTCACCAACCCAAAAAATTAAATCAGCTTCTTGTAGCATTTTTGCATGTGATGGCTTCATTGCAAAACCATGTGGTGAAGCATATCCATCAACTATTAATCCTGGTTTGCTTATTCCATCCATTAAATAACTTGCCAGTGAATGAATTGGTTTAATTGATGCTACAACCTTTGTTTCAGCATTAGCAGGTGAAAAAAAGGTTAATAATGATAAAATTAATAAGATAAATGGTATTTTTTTTAGATTTTTCATAATTAAAATATTTAGTTATTGTTATAATATAACATTGTGTAATAATATAACATTTTTATAAGTCAAGTAATAAAATGAGCTCAAATAATAATTTATTAGTTAAGTTAAATAATGCTGGATATCAGCATAATAATAAGTGGCTTGTAAAAGGCGTATCATTAAGTGTTGAAAAAGGAAAAATTGTAACTCTTATTGGACCAAATGGTTCAGGTAAAAGTACAACTGCAAAAATTGCTTTAGGTATTTATAAAAAAATTGACGGGGAAGTTGAAAAATATACGAATAAAGTTGGCTATGTTCCTCAAAAAATTTCCATAGATTGGACATTGCCACTTAGAGTTCATGATTTTATGTTACTCACTGAAAACCTTGATGATGAAGCAATAAATAAGGCTTTATCATTAACAGGAGTGATACATCTTAAAGATAAGAATTTAGGAAATTTATCTGGTGGTGAATTTCAAAGAGTTTTACTAGCAAGAGCTATTTCAAAAAAACCAGAATTATTAGTACTTGATGAACCTGTTCAAGGTGTAGATTTTACTGGAGAAATTGCTTTGTATGAATTAATTAAAAAAATTTCTGATGAATTAAATTGTGGTATTTTATTAATCTCACATGATCTACATACAGTAATGAGCGCCACAGACCATGTAGTTTGTTTAAATGGACATGTATGTTGTTCAGGATCGCCAATAGATGTTGCAAGAAATAATGAATACAAAGCTTTATTTGGTGAACAAGCGTCTCAAATACTTACAAGATATGAACATAAACATGATCATGAACATTCTAATGATGGGAGTATAAAAAAAAATTAAATGTTTGATGATTTTTTTATAAGAGCACTTGTTGCAGGACTTGGAGTTGCATTCGTAACTGGCCCTCTTGGTTGTTTTGTAATTTGGAGAAGATTATCTTATTTTGGAGATACGCTCGCCCACTCTGCATTGCTTGGTGTTACTCTAGCTTATTCTTTTGAAATTAACATTGCTTTTTCGGTATTTATAATTTCATCTTTAATAGCTTTAATTTTAATACAACTTCAAAAAAGAACTAATTTACCTGGTGATGCTTTACTTGGACTTTTAGCCCACTCTTCACTAGCTGTTGGACTTGTGGTTATTGGTTTTTTAACTTTTATTAGATTTGATATTATGGGATTATTGTTCGGAGACATATTAGCAGTGACGGTTGATGATTTATTAATTATATGGATAGGAGGTGCATTAATTTTATTAGTCTTAAAATTAATTTGGAAACCTTTATTTGCATCAACTGTAAATTATGAATTAGCTGAGGCGGAAGGTTTAAATCCTGATAGAGCAAAAGCAATTTTTACAATTTTAATGGCTGGTATTATTGCGATATCAATTAAAATGGTTGGATTATTATTGATTACAGGAATGTTAATTATACCAGCAGCGATGGCTAGAAACATTTCAGATAGTCCGCAGAAAATGGTAGTTTACTCAATCATTGGTGGTTTATTGTCAGTAATATTAGGATTATTTTCTTCTTTAGAATTTAATACATCGTCTGGACCTTCAATTATAGCCGCTGCTTTATTTCTGTTCATACTTTCTTTATTAAATATTAAACAATCAATTAAATTGAAAAATTAGTGGGGAATCAGTAAAATGAAAAATATGGACAATCTTTCTAAAAATCAGCAAATTATTTTTGATTTAATTGATAAATCACCTGAACCATTAAAAGCATACACAATACTTTTTAATGTTCAAAAAAAAGGTATCAAAGCTCCATTACAAGTTTATCGAGCATTAGATAAGTTAGTTGAAATAGGAAAAATTCATAAAATTGAAAGTCGAAATGCTTTTATTGCGTGTCATAACTCAAGATGCCAGGTAGCTAAAGCTACTGCTTTTTCAATCTGTGAGATTTGTGAAAAAGTAACAGAAATAAGTAGCGCAGGTCTTTCTAAATACTTAGCTAATTTCAAAGACAAAGATGGTATGAAATATAGTAAATACAATCTTGAGTTTTTTGGATTATGTAAAAAGTGTAGATAATCCTTTATTTTAATAAATTCTTAACATAACTGAAATAATAATAACGAAAGGAAATTTTATGTTTATAAAAAAATATCTAAAATGGATTAGTACGTTTTTAGTTTTAGTAGGAATACTTCTTACAAATTTAAATATATATCCATTAAATATATATTTTCATGGATTAGGAGTTGTTGGATGGACTGTCGCTGGATTTATCAGCAAAGATAAAGCGATACTAACAAACTTCGGATTACAAATTCCATTATTTGTTATTGGGATTTATAAGATTATTTTTTAAATGAAGAATATATTGTTTGTATGCACAGGTAATTCAGCAAGAAGTATTATTGCTGAAAGTATTATAAATAATGAGTATGACGATTTGTATAAAGGTTTTAGTGCCGGGAGTAATCCAACAGGAAAAATTAACGAAGATGTGAAGAATTATTTATTATCAAAACATTATGATCTTTCAAATTATAGATCTAAAAATTTTAATGAGTTTATTAATGGTCAAATTAAAATGGATTATGTTATTACAGTTTGTAATAATGCTAATAACGAAGTCTGCCCTATTTGGCCAAATAAAGATCAGATAATTCATTGGGATATAGAGGATCCTGTTAAATTACTTAATGAAACAAATGACATAAATAGAAAAGATGAGATTATTGAAAAAGTTTACAATAATATTCATAAAAGAATAAAGGAACTGCTTAATGAAAAATAAAAGTCGTTATTTTCTTGCTGAATTAATAGGAAGTTGTTTTTTAGTGATGATTATTGTTGGCTCAGGTTTAATGGCTGAGAACTTAACTAATGACGTTGCTGTAATGTTAATTGCAAACACAATAGCAACAGGAGCAGGTTTATTTGTGCTTATTACAGTATTTGCTGATGTATCAGGAGCTCACTTTAATCCATTTGTAAGTATCGCTATGACAATAACAGGTAAATTAAAAAAGAAACTATTACCCTACTATATTATTGCTCAATTGGTTGGTTGCTTGATTGGTGTTGGTTTAGCTAATTTCTTTTTTGAACATGAAATTTATGAATTGTCTACTAAGTCAAGAGATGGAATTTACATATTTACATCTGAGGTAATAGCAACATTAGGGCTTATAATAATAATTTTTGGTTCAATGAAGTCAGGTAAAATTGCTGTTGCAGCTAGTGTTGGGCTTTATATTACTGCAGGTTATTGGTTTACTTCCTCAACTTCATTTGCAAATCCAGCAGTTGCAATTGCTAGAACATTTACAGAGTCTTTTACTGGTATTAGTTATTTAAATACTCCTTATTATATTTTAGCTGAGCTTATCGGAATGTTAATTGCTGTATTTATTGTTAAAAAGGTATTTTTAGAAAAGAATTAGTTTAAACTAAAGAGTAACCTGAAGATCTAACTGTTCTGATTAATTCTTTTTTGTCTTTAATATTTATCGATTGTCTTAATCTTCTTATATGAACATCTATAGTTCTACTTTCGACATTGACATTGTTGGGCCAAACAGTTTCGAGAATTTGATCTCTTGAATAGACTCTTTTTGGATTTGTTAAGAAAAACTCTAATAGTCTAAATTCTGTAGGGCCAAGTTGAATTTCTTTATCTGCTCTAAAAACTCTTTTTTCTATTCTATCTAATTTTAAATCCTCAAATGTTAAATCATTAGCAACAATATTAGGATCAGATCTTCTCAGAACTGCTTTTATTCGAGCATGTAGTTCATTAAAACTAAATGGTTTTGTAATGTAATCATCTACACCACTTTCAAGACCTTTAATTTTATCTTCCTCTTCACCTTTGGCTGTAAGCATAATAATAGGAAGAGTTTTAAAATTACTGTCTCTTCTAATATTTTTGCAGACATCTATGCCTGATAAATCTGGCAGCATCCAATCTAATAAGAGTAGATTAGGTTCAAATTTTTTTAGTTCTTTTAAACCTTCATTTCCGTTTAATGATGAAGAGACAACAAAACCCTCTTTTTCTAAATTAAGTTGGACTAATTGAATTATTGAAGCTTCATCTTCAATAATAAAAATTTTTCCTTTCATCAAATTATTCTTGGATTACTTTACCCTTTGGCCTACTACCTTTTAGATATTCGCCCTTTACTAAATAACATACCGTCTCAGCGATATTCGTTATATGATCGCCTGCTCTTTCCAAATTTTTTGTAGCAAAAATTAAATGCGTTGAAAAATCTAAGTTTTTTTTATCTTTAGATAAAAAATCTATTACACTTTCCATTGCGATATAAGTTAAGTCATCAACTTGTTCATCTTTTTCCCAAACTTCTTTAGCTTTATCAAAGTTTTTGTTCACATAACTATCAAGCACATCAGTTAATTGTTTTATAACAAGCTCTCCAAGTCTTTTTAAATTCCCTAATAATTCATCAGGTAAATCTAGTGGTAAAGGTTTAACTTTTTTTGCATTACTCTTTGAAAGATCTCCTATTCTTTCTAAATCTTGAGAGATTTTTAATGAACTTATAGTTTCTCTTAAATCAATAGCCATAGGTGCTCTTTTAACTAGTAAATTCATTATTTGAGTATCTATTTTAGATCTAAATTTGTTAATTTCTTCATCACTTTTAATAATTTTATCAATTGAGTCCTTATCAACTTTAATTACCGCATCCATTGCATCACTTAATTGTGACTCGGTTAAGCTACCCATTTTAATTAATGAGTCTTTAAGGAACTGAAGTTCTTCTTCGTAAGACTTTACTGTATGTTCATTGCTCATAATTTATCCAAATCTACCTGTAATATAGTCTTGTGTCATTTTATTGTCAGGATTTTTAAAAATTTTCTCAGTTTTTCCAACTTCAATTAACTTTCCTAGGTGAAAAAACCCTGTTTTTTGTGAAACACGTACAGCCTGAGCCATTGAGTGTGTCACTATAACAATCGTATAAGTTTTTTTTAATTCATCAATTAATTCCTCAATTTTTGCAGTAGCAATTGGGTCTAATGCAGAACATGGTTCATCCATTAAGATTACTTCAGGATTAACAGATATAGCTCTCGCTATACAAAGTCTTTGTTGCTGCCCTCCAGATAAACTTGTGCCTGGTTCATCAAGTCTATCTTTAACTTCTTCCCATAAAGCAGATTTTTTTAAACTATTTTCAACAATTTGATTTAATTCGCTTTTAGTTTCACCTTTTCCATGAATTTTAGGACCATACGAAATATTATCATATATACTTTTTGGAAAAGGATTTGGCTTTTGAAAAACCATTCCAACTCTTTCTCTTAATGAGACAACGTCTAAATCTTTATCATTAATATTCATACCATCCATTTCGATATTTCCAGTAACTTTACAAATATCAATAACATCATTCATTCTATTAATGCATCTTATGAAAGTTGATTTACCACATCCTGATGGACCAATTAATGCAGTTACCTCTTTTTCATTCAAATCTAAATTAACATCAAATAGTGCTTGTTTATCACCATAATAAACATTCAAGTTTTTTGATTTTATTTTAATGTTGTTCATTTAGTTCCATCGTTTTTCAAATTTTTGTCTCAAGTAAACTGCAATAAAATTCATTACAATTAAAAAGCTTAAGAGCATCATAATAGTTGCTGAAGTTTTTTCAACAAAACCTCTTTCTGCAGACTCAGACCATAAATACACTTGAACAGGTAATGAAGATGATGGATCAACTGGACTTGATGGTATGTCAACAACAAATGCTACCATTCCAATTAATATAAGTGGTGCTGTTTCACCTAATGCTTGAGCTAATCCGATTATAGTTCCTGATAAAGTGCCGGGTAGTGCTAACGGCACTACATGATGAAAAACAGATTGAAATTTAGATGCACCAACTGCTAGAGCGCCCTCTCTTATTGAAGGTGGAACAGCTTTTAATGAAGCTCTACATGGAATAATAATTCTTGGTAAAGTCATTAGCGCTAAAGTTATTCCAGCAACTAATGGTGTTGATCTCGGTAATTGGATAGTTGCAAGTAAAATTTGTAAAGCAAGCAAACCGTAAACAATAGATGGCACTGCTGCTAAATTATTTATATTAATTTCAATAAAATCTGTGATTTTATTTTTAGGAGCAAACTCTTCCAAGTAAATCGACGCTAGAACAGCCACTGGAAAAGCTAGTAATAAACAAATTAAAATACTATAAAATGATCCAACTAAAGCTCCACCTATACCTGCTAGTTCTGGATCTCTAGAGTCACCATTGTTAAAGAAATAATTGTTAAAATTTTTACTTATCTTTTTATTTTCAACAAAATAATCATAAATAACTAATTGAAAGTCAGAAATTCTTCTTCTTTCTTCGGGTAAATCTCTTGGATAATTACCTTTATGTAATTGATCAATGTCATCAGAAGCTGTTAAATCTAATGTGATTGTTTTTCCTATTAAGTTATTATCATTTAAAAAAGCTTTTTTAATCTCAATTTCAGCATCACCACTAAATAGTTTTAATAATTCATCTTCCTCATCTCTATCTTTTGCTGGATAAGCCTTTATTAAATTTTCGATCATTATATCGTAAAAATCAGCTTCCATTATTTCTTCTTGGGATGCGCCATTTTGAATTTCTAGTAATTCCTGATCAAAGAAAACTTCAGTGGTAATTACTGTTTTTTTAAAGGCTGAACTTCCTTTTGAGAAAATATTTTGAACTAGAATAACAACAAACAACAAAGCAACAAAGATAGATGTTAATCCGTAAAATCTAAACCTTTTTTCTGCTCGGTGTCTTTTTTTTAATCTTTCTTCTTTAGTCATACTTCTCTCTATATTTTTTGACTGCTCTTTGAGCGATATAATTCAATATTAATGTTGCTATGAATAATGTAAGTCCTAAAGCAAAAGCAGATTGAGTTTTCGGACTATCAAATTCTTGGTCACCAACAAGTATCATTACAATTTGAGTTGTGATTGTTGTAGTAGACTCTAAAGGATTAATTGTAAGATTTGCAGCAAGGCCAGCTGCCATGACAACTATCATTGTTTCACCTATCGCTCTTGATACTGCCAATAGAACTGATCCTATAATCCCTGGAAGAGCAGCAGGTATTACGACTTGTTTAATAGTTTCTGATTTAGTGGCTCCTACAGCATATGAACCATCTCTTAATGATTGTGGGACAGAATTAATTACATCATCAGATAAAGATGAAACATAAGGAATAATCATTATTCCCATAATTAATCCTGCGGCTAAAGCACTTTCAGATGAAACAGTTAATCCTAAATTTTCACCTACTTGTCTAAAAAAAGGTCCAACAGTTAATGCAGCAAAGAAACCATAAACTACAGTTGGTATTCCTGCTAAAATTTCAATAATTGGTTTTGAAATTCTTCTTACTTTAATTGAAGCATATTCAGCCATGTAAATTCCTGAAAATAGACCAATAGGAACAGCTACCAACATTGCAATAAAAGCTATAAAAGATGTCCCTGCAATTAATGGAATAAAGCCAAAAGCATCTTTTAACTCTTCAAATTCAGCTGCGGTTATTGATGAGGCATCTCTAACAAAGGCTCTTTGAGGACTCCAATTTGTACCAAATAAATAATCAAAAACATTAATGACTGAAAAAAACTTTATACTTTCAAAAAGTAGTGAAAATATTATTCCAAGAGTAGTTAGAATTGCTATTAGGGAAGATACAAACAATAAACCCTTTAATATAACTTCCACATCGTCTCTAGCTTTATTGTTATTCTTTATTTTTTTTAGAGAGTAAATAACTGAGGCTATAATTATACCAAAAATTAAAACTACTTTTGAATTTGTAAAAAGATTTATAAATTTTGCATAAGCAAGAGCACTTTCTCTTAATATACTGTCTATATCTCCAAAATAAGTACCTAAATGAATAGCCTTAATTTTTTCATATATTAAATTTGCTTCATTTTTATCACTAAAAATTGCACCTTGATTTGCAGCTGTTTCAATAATTATAGATTTAATGATTACGGGTTCAAATAATGACCAGACCAATAAAAATACTAATGCTGGTATTGAACACCATAAAACAAGATAGTATCCATAAAATTTTGGTAAAGCATTTAGTCTTATATTTTTCTCAATTGAAATACTTTTAGTTTTTGACCTTCCATAAAAGAACAAAGATAAAGAAAATATTGTTATTAAAAATAAAAGAACGAAGTTCATTCGTCCAGATTGATATATTTCTTTTGTTACAGAAATATTACAATTTAAATCTAAGATTGAATTAAAAAAAAAGGCCAGTATTTACTGGCCTTTTTTTGGGGATAAATGAAACTTATTTTATCTTGATTGTATTCAAATCTACTGCAGCTGTTCTAGTAACTTTGTATTTATCAGCAGCTAATGGAACTAATCCTATCTCTGCTAAGTAACCTCTGCTACCCATAGATTTTTTGGAAGTAAATTCTTTCATATATTCTTGAATACCAGGTATTACTCCAATATGTGCTTTCTTCACATAAAAGAATAATGGTCTTGCTATTGGATAAGAATAATCTTGAATACCTTCTAAAGATGGTTGTACACCATTAATTGAAGATGCTTTGATTTTATCCTTGTTGGCAACTAAGTAACTATAACCAAAAAAACCAAATGCATCAGGATTAGAAGAAAGTTTTTGTACAATTAAAGTGTCATTTTCACCAGCTTCAACTGCATAACCATCTTCTCTCATTTTAGCACATTCTTTTTTAGCTTTTTTACCTGCAGCATCGTAAAGAGATTTTGCTGTTTTTGAACATCCTTTACCCATAACTAAAGAATTCCATGCATCTCTAGTTCCTGATGTTGGTGGAGCAATCAAAATCTCAATTTTTTTGCCTGGCAAGCTCGAGTCAATATCACTCCATTTTTTGTAAGGATTTTCAACAAGTTTACCATCGACATCTACTTTAGCTGCTAATGCTCTCCAAAGTTGTTCTTTTGTAAAATCTGCATCTGGAGCATTCACTGAGTGTGCAAATGAAATACCATCATTACCAACTACTATTTCAATAATTTCGGCAACTCCATTTTTCTCACATAAAGCTTTTTCTTTTGTTTTAATTGCTCTTGATGCATTTGTTATATCTGGATGATTTGCTCCTACACCTGCGCAGAACAATTTCATTCCTCCACCAGTTCCTGTACTTTCGATTACTGGTGTCTTGAATTTTCCACCTTTACCAAACTTTTCAGCTACAACTGTAGCATATGGGTAAACAGTAGAAGAACCTACGATTTTTATTTGATCTCTTGCATAACTAGTTGTTGTAAAACTAAGTACTAAAAGAAATCCTAATAAAATTTTTACTAATCTATTCATATTTCTCCTTTTTTAGATTCGTTATGCATCAATAGTTAAATCTGAATCTTAAATATTTTATTAAAGGAAAGTTAAAGTTTTGTTACAAAGGCTAACTTTTTAGTTGAATTAAATTGAATTAAATTTCAAATCTATAGTAGTTCCTTGATTTTCCTCACTATTGATAATCATTTCGCCTCTATGTTGAGAAACAAGGTGCTTAACAATAGCAAGACCTAAGCCTGTTCCACCAACACTACGACTTTTGCTAGGATCAACAGTGAAAAATCTTTCAGTGATTCTATGTATAAATTCTTTAGGAATTCCTACCCCTTGATCTGATATCGAGACAATATTTAAATCACCCTCTTTTTTTGTAGCAATTTTAATTTCTTTACCCTTCTCACTATATTTAATTGAATTATCAATGAGATTAGTAAAAATTTCTATTAATTTATCTCGATCACCAATAATTTTGAAATTCTCAGTTTTTTGCAGATTTAAATTAATGTTATTTTTTTTAACAATGTTTTCATAAGTCTTCATCACGTAACTAAGCACTTCTATTAAATCTATTTCATGAGTTGGTCTTATATGCTCTTGCAACTCAATTTTCGATAGAGATAACAAATCTCTTATTAAATTTTCCATCCTTTCTGATTGGGAGGTCATTACTGGTAATAAATTAGTAACTTCAGAGTTTTTTTTTAAATCAGCATTATTTTCAAATGTCTCAAGTCCCATTTTAATAGATTGGAGTGGAGTTCTTAATTCGTGGGAAACATTTGCAACAAAGTCTGATTTCAGTTGTTGAAATTTATGAAATTCAGTTAAATCTCTCATAAAAAGCAAACAAGATGGCTCATCAAAAAATAAATTATGATTATCTTGGTAGATTGTTACGTTCATTCTAAGAACTGAAGGGTTTCGTAGCTCTATTTCTAGATCATTAGAATTTTCTCCATTAAAAGCTTTTTCAATTGAACTTAACAAGTCAGGATTTCTTAAAAATCCACTTATATTTTCGTTCAACTTTGTTTGAAATCTTTTACTGGCTGAACTGTTGCTGAATATTATTTCCTTAGATTTATTTAAAATTATAATTCCTTCTGGAATGTAATTTAAAAGATTATAAATAGTTTCTCTATATTTTTTACTTTCATCTTCATTTAACTTATTATCTTCAATTTTAACTTCAGTATTAATACCTAAGACTCTTTCTTTTTTTAAAAGAAAAAATAACAAAATAGCTATTATGATTAACAAAACAAATGTTAAAAGTTCCATAAACTACTTTACTCTTCCGTACACATCCTGAAATCTTACAATATCTGTTTCTTTTAGAATTGATCCTACTTGAGCCTCAATAATTTTTACTGGTTTTTTATATTGATTTTCTATTCTATGGATTGCACCAAGTGGAATAAAAATAGTTTCATCAGGTTTCATTGTAAAATATTTCTTATTTAAAGTAATTTTAGGTTTGCCATGAGTAACCACCCAGTGCTCAGCTCTATGATGATGTTTTTGAAGACTTAATATACCTTTTGGTTTTACATATAATTCTTTAATTAAGAATTCTTTACCATTGAATAAATTAACATAACTACCCCAAGGTCTATGAAATACATTCTTCTTTTTATAATAACGTCTTTTATTTCTTCCATACATTTTACAGATTTCTTTCCAAGAACCTAAGTCAGACCAAGGAATATCTAATTTGATCGCATTTATATCTTTAGTTTTTTCTAATATTGCATAGTCAAAAGACTTAGCTGTTGCTTTGGTAAATGCTTGTTTGTTTAAATAATACACATTACTTTTATATTTTGCTTTTGTTACAGCTTTGTTACAGTTTCGGTAAATATTTGGTTGGTATTTCTTGAAATTATTAATAATGGAGTCTTTTCTCAAATAAAACATACCAGAATTCCAATAACCTTTTTTACTAATTATTTGTTTAGCTTTTGCCTGTTTAGGTTTTTCTACAAATCTAGTTACTTTGGTATTTTTTGTTAGAAAATAACCAAATTCACTTGAGGGCATTGTAGGCTTAATTCCAAAGATAAAGATATTATTATGAGTAAGTTTTTTTTGATTTTTTTTAATAGCTTTATTGAATAAACCAACCTTCTCTATCAAATGATCAGCGGCCAAGAACATTAATGGTTGTTCATTTGGAATATCTTTTATTAATGCCGTACTTAAAATGGCTGGTGCTGTATTTCTTTTAGCTGGCTCTAAAACTATTTTAAATTTTCTTATTTTATGTTTCTTTAAGTGTTGTTTTACTTGTCTTAAATATTTTGCATTAGTGCTTATAATTGGTGCATCAAATAAAGAAGCTTTAACTCTCTCAAGAGTTTTTCCTAATAAAGTCCAATTACCAAAATCTATAAACTGTTTTGCTTGATGTTTTTTAGCTTTGGGCCAAAGTCTAGTTCCTGCTCCACCACATAAAATGACTGGACGAATTTTCATTAAATTTTTGAGTAATCCTTAACTTCTTTTTTCTTACCTGGATGAGTTGGTGCTCCTAAATAAGCAGGTCCAACTGTTTGCGCATATTTCCAAAGTGTACCTGATCCAAAATCAGATTTTCTAGCCTTCCATTTTCTTCTTCTTGAAGCTAATTGAGCTCTAGTTAATCGAACATTAATTGTTCCCTTTTTAGCATCAATATCAATCATATCTCCATTACGTAAAAGAGCGATAGGACCTCCTAAAGCTGCCTCAGGTCCAACGTGACCTACACAAAAGCCTCTTGTGGCTCCAGAGAACCTTCCATCTGTTATTAAAGCAACCTTCTCTCCTTTACCTTGTCCATAAATAGCACCAGTTGTTGAAAGCATTTCTCTCATACCTGGGCCACCTACTGGTCCTTCATATCTAATAATAATTACATCACCATCTTTATATTTTCTACTTTGAACAGCTTTCATTGCACTTTCTTCATTATCAAAACATCTTGCTCTTCCAGTAAACTGTAATTTTTTTAATCCAGCAATTTTAACAATTCCTCCATCAGGAGCTAAATTACCTTTTAACCCAACCACTCCACCATCTGGTGATAATGGTTTATTATAAGCTCTTAAAACTTTTTGTTTTGGATTAAATTTTATTCCTCTTAAATTTTCTTTCATTGTTTTACCAGTAACTGTCATGCAGTTGCCGTGAATATAACCACCGTCATAAAGAGTTTTTAATAACATTGGCACCCCACCCGCTAACCACATATCTTTTGCAACATATTTTCCACCTGGTTTTAAATCTGCAAGATAAGGAGTTCTTTTAAAAATTTTTGCAACATCCATTAAATCAAATTTAATTCCTGCTTCATTAGCAATTGCTGGTAAGTGTAACGCTGCATTAGTTGAACCGCCAGTTGCAGCAACAATCGTTGCAGCATTTTCAAGAGCTTTTTTTGTTACAATATCTCTTGGTTTAATTTTTTTGGCTAATAACTCCATTACCATTTTACCACTTAATTTGGCGTACTTATCTCTTTCTTCATATGGAGCTGGGGTGCCAGCTGAATATGGTAAAGCTAAACCAATTGCTTCTGAAACACAGGCCATCGTATTTGCAGTAAATTGACCGCCACACGCACCTGCAGTTGGACATGCAACTAATTCTAACTTTCTTAATTCTTTCGCTGACATTTGTCCTGAAGAATGTTTTCCTACAGCTTCAAATACATCTACAACAGTTACATCTTTACCCTTGTATTTTCCTGGAAGTATTGAACCACCATAAATAAATACACTTGGAACGTTTAATCGAACCATCGACATCATTAAACCTGGTAATGATTTATCACAACCTGCGATACCTACTAATGCATCATAACAATGTCCTCTAACAGTAAGTTCTGCAGAGTCTGCTATAACTTCTCTAGAAATTAATGAAGATTTCATTCCTTCATGACCCATTGCAATACCATCTGTGACTGTAATAGTACAAAATTCTCTTGGAGTACCTCCTGAAGCTCTAACACCTTTTTTAACTGATTGAGCTTGTCTCATTAAAGCTATATTGCATGGAGCAGCTTCGTTCCATGTCGATACAACACCCACAAAAGGTTTTGAAACATCTTTTTCAGTTTCACCCATTGCATAGTAAAAAGATCTATGTGGTGCTCTATCAGGACCTAAAGAAGTATGTCTGCTAGGTAGTTTTTTTTTGTTAAATTTCCGCATTATAAACTTTTAATTGTTAATGATATTTTTTTGATATCATCTTTTAAGTTACTATAGTTAGTTTTTTCTTGTTCAACAATATTTTTTGGTGCTCTATCAGTAAATCCTTTATTAGATAATCGTTGAGATATCTTATTCATTTCTTCTTGATATTTATTCTGTCTTTTAACCAAATTTTCTTTTATCAAACTTAAATCAACATTTTCGTCAAAATAGATCTTAAATATATCACCTGAAATAACCAAAGTAGCAGATGGTTTTTGTTGGTCCTTATCGAAAAAATTGTTTATACGACCAAGTTTTTTAAGAATTATTTCATTATTATTCATCAAGGTTTTATTCTTTTTATTTATTTTATTAATTGAAATATCAATAAATGAGCCAGGGCTAACGTTTAATTCATTTTTAAAAGATCTTAATTCAGAAATAACATTTATAATCTTTTCTACATCCTTCATAGATTGGTCTTTTTTAGATTTGCCCGATGGCCAATTTGCATGCATAAGGAAATTCTTGTTTGATTTATCAAATTTGTTTTTTAGCCAAATTTTTTCAGTTACAAATGGAATAAATGGATGGAGAATAATAAGAATTTGCTTGAATATGTATGAAGATACCTCTTTTACTTCTTTTTTGGCTTTTTCATCGTCAGAAAACAAAATAGTTTTTGAAAGCTCAATATACCAATCACAATATGAATGCCATGCAAACTGATAGGCGTTTTTAGCAGCCTCATCAAATCGATAGTCTTTAAGATTTTTTTCTATTTTATCTTTAGTTTGAATAAGTTCAGAATAAATCCATTTATTTATGTTTAACGTGCTTTTAGGAACTTTATCAGTTTTATTAAAATCACATTTATTAGTGATTAAAAAATTATTAGCATTCCACAATTTGTTTAAAAAGTTTCTATAACCTTTAACTCTATCTTCAGAAAGTTTTACATCTGTTCCAGGAGATGCCATAGAAAGAAGAGTAAATCTTAAAGCATCCGCACTATATTTTTCTATTAAATCTAGTGGATCAATTACATTTCCTTTTGATTTAGACATTTTTTGTCCCTTTTCATCTCTTACTAAGGCATGAACATAAATATCTTTAAATGGTTCTTTATTTAAAAACTCCATTCCAAACATCATCATTCTTGCAACCCAGAAAAAAATAATATCAAAACCAGTAACTAAAACAGTTGTAGGATAAAACTTCTTAACAAAATCTTTTTTATCCGGCCAACCTAATGTTGCAAAAGGCCATAAGCCAGATGAAAACCAAGTATCTAAAACATCTGGATCTCGAATAAGTCTCACATCTTTTTTATAAAATTTTTTAGCTTCTTTTTTTGCATCTACTTCGTTAGTTGCTACAAAAATCTTCTTATCAGGTCCATACCAAGCTGGTATTTGATGACCCCACCAAAGTTGTCTAGAAACACACCATGGTTCAATATTATTCATCCATTGAAAATAAGTTTTAGACCAATTGGCTGGAAAAAAATTTGTTTTCTTAGATTTAACTATTTTCTTAGCTTTGATAGATAATTTTTTAGCATTAACAAACCATTGTTCTGTTAAGAAAGGTTCAATAACTGAATTTGATCTATCACCATATGGAACTTTATTTTTGATATTTTCTTCTTTAACAAAAAAATCTTTTTCTTTTAATTCTTGTAATATTTTTTTACGCGCCTCAAATCTATCTAAACCAATATAAGAACCTGGGGCATTGTTATTAATTTTACCATCTATAGTAAAAACGTTTATAATTTCTAATTTGTTTCTTTGGCCTACATCATAGTCATTAAAATCATGTGCAGGAGTAATTTTTAAAGCACCTGTTCCTTGTTCTGGGTCAGCGTAATTATCCTTTATAATTTTAATTTTTCTACCAACAATTGGAATAGTAACAGTTTTGCCCACATATTTTTTATATCTTTTATCTTTTGGGTTAACTGCGACCGCAGTATCTCCAAGCATAGTTTCAGGTCTTGTTGTGGCAATAGTGATAAATTCGCCTGATTTATCTATTGGGTACCTTATATAGTAAATCTTAGAGTTCATCTCTCTCTGATCTACTTCTAAATCAGATATTGCTGTTTTTAGAACGGTATCCCAATTAACTAATTTTTCAGCTTTATAGATTAATTTCTTTTTATGTAATTCAACAAAAACCTTAATCACAGATTTTGATAGATTTTCATCCATCGTAAATGCATTTCTAGACCAATCACACGAACAACCAAGTTTTTTAAGTTGATTAATAATTATGTCACCATATTGATTTTTCCATTCCCATACTTTTTTAACAAATTTTTCTCTACCTAGATTATTTTTATTAAGATTTTCTTTTTCTAGTTTTTGCTCAACAAGAGCTTGAGTGGCAATTCCTGCATGGTCTGTTCCTGGTTGCCATAAAGTTTCATAATTATTCATTCGATAATAACGAATTAAAAGATCTTGAATTGAATTATTTAATGCATGACCCATATGTAAACTTCCAGTTACATTTGGTGGTGGTATAACAATTGAAAACTTTTTAGAGTTTTTTTTTAGGTTTAAATAATTGGTTTTTTTCCCAATAAGAATAAATTTTATCTTCTACTTCAGAATGTATATATTTATCACTATTCATGGGTATTAGTAGTTTATAATTTAATAATTTAAATTAACAATAATCAAATTAGATCGTTATTTAATAGACTAATTACAAATATTTAATATAAAACTCCTTGTAGCTATCTACTAAAACACATGGCAACGTGGCGGAATGGTTACGCAGAGGATTGCAAATCCTTGTATCCCGGTTCGATTCCGGGCGTTGCCTCCAAAAAAATCTTGTTTTAGTTTAAAAAAAAAGTAAGTTGTTTTTTTATATTCCTCGGTAGCTCAGTTGGTAGAGCAGTTGACTGTTAATCAATTGGTCGCAGGTTCGAGTCCTGCCCGAGGAGCCAAATTTTATCCGACCTTAGAAATATTGTTACTTGATACCTGTAAAGATTTATTAAATTTTAGTTTTTGGTCAGCATTTAATTCAGTATATAATTTTACCAAAAAATTATAATTAACATTCATATGACCTTCTTTAGATTTTTCAATATTTATTAAGTATTCTGAAAAATCTTCAAAAAAATAATTAATTGGTACTTTCAAATAATTTGAAAGTTGCAATAATCTTATTGAACTTACTCCATTAGTACCTTTTTCATATTTTTGAATTTGTTGAAATGTAACGTTGATTGCTTTAGCGACTTTTGTTTGCGTTAAACCTAGTGCCAATCTTCTTAACTTAAGTTTATTACCTAAGTGTTTGTTAAAATTATCTTCCATTAAGACCCCTCTTAATTTTTTTAAAAACTTATTCAACTAGTTTTTAATACCTCCTGCAACTATAAATTTTTTTATTTTTTAAGAAAAACCCTTAAATACAAGAAATATGTCAAGCATTACTTATTGCTTTATTTGAAAAATATTTCTTGAAATTAGCGCCTACTATAGTATCTGGCTCAAAAAAAGTTTGGTCCTGTCACTTTTTGGATTTGCAAAAAAATCTTTAGTATCGGCTTTTTCTACTATCATACCTTCATCCATAAAAATCATTTGATCAGCAACTTCCTTAGCAAAACCCATTTCGTGAGTAACAACGATCATTGTCATACCTTGTTTTGCTAAATTTACCATAACATCTAATACTTCTTTGATCATTTCCGGGTCTAAAGCTGATGTGGGTTCATCAAAAAGCATTATTTTAGGTTCCATGCACAAAGCTCGTGCAATAGCACATCTTTGTTGTTGTCCACCAGATAATTGACCTGGATATTTTTGTGCTTGATCAAGTATTTGTACTCTTTCTAAATGTTTTAATGCTAATTCTTCTGCCTCTTTTTTAGGCATTTTTTTTACCCAAATGGGAGCTAAAGTACAATTATCTAAAATAGATAAATGAGGAAACAAATTAAATTGTTGAAATACCATTCCAACTTCTGCTCTAATTTGTTCTATATTTTTTGTATCCTCGGTTAACTCTGTTCCATCAACAATAATATTTCCTTTTTGATGTTCTTCCAATCTATTAATACATCTGATTAAAGTTGACTTACCTGATCCTGATGGCCCACATACTACAATTTTTTCTTTTGGTTTAACTTCTAAATTAATTTCTTTTAAAACTTGGAAATCTCCAAACCATTTATTCATATTTTTTATTTGAATAATACTTTCAGACATATTTTATCTATCAGTTTTATATTTTTGTTCTAAATTATAACTATATTTACTCATTGCATAACAAATAATCCAGAAAATTATTGCAGCAAATACATAACCTTCCATAGCAAAACCTAACCATTTAGGATTAGTTTTAGCTAAATTTAACATTCCTACTATTTCTAATAGACCAACTACGAAGATTAATGGAGTATCTTTTACTAAAGCTAAAAAAGTATTGGCAATTCCAGGAATTACTAATTTTAAAGCTTGAGGTAAAATTACAAATATATGCATTTTCCAATAACCCATACCTAAAGATTTAGCAGCTTCATACTGACCTCTAGGAAGTGCTTGTAAACCACCTCTAATTACTTCAGCAACATAAGCGGCTTCAAATAATGAAATAGCTATTATGGCTCTTACTAATTTATCAATAAAAAAGTCTTCTGGTAAAAACATTGGGAACATAACTGCTGACATAAATAGAACAGTAATTAAAGGAACTCCTCTCCAAAATTCAATGAAGCCAATGGATATATATCTAATTAATGGAAATCCTGATCTTCTACCTAATGCAAAAGCCATTCCTATTGGAAAACAGAAAATTAAACAGAAAAAAGAAATTATAAAAGTTAATGATAATCCACCCCATGCACCGGTTTCTACCCAATTTAAACCATCTAATTTTCCTAATTCAATAGCTTCTTCAAAAAAAATGAAATATTTTAAAATTATATAAAGCGCAAATGGAATAATTAAAAAATAATAAAATTTAAACTTACTAGGAATAAAAAAACCAACAATAATAGATATTATTGCAGCAATTATACCATAAGAAAAATCAAAGAATATTGGACCACCTGAAATGAAGAAAAAAATAAATAAAAATGCAATAAGTGGATAGATTACAACATAATAAAGTGTTAAGTATTTTTTAAACTTATCTGTAGCAAAGTATCCAACTGATCCAAGTAATGCCAAAGCTATAAATGATAGATTTATTCTCCACTGTTCTGCATTTGGATACATTCCATACATAAATCGTCTAAACCAAACTTTAATATAAGTCCAGCAAGCTCCTGATCCTGTACAAACATCTTTTGTATCACCTGCAAAACTTGCTTCTATAAAGAACCAACTTAATATTGGAGGAATTGATTTAATAATCACAAAAATAATTAACAAAGATAAAATAGCATTGAAATTATTTGTATTTATATGCTTATTTATAAGGTCTAATTTTTTTACTCCACTTAGTTCAATTCTAATGAAATAAAGTCCTATAAAACCTAGTATTAATGGTAATAGAAAACTTAAAAAACCTGGTAAAAAAAAGGTTAAATTTACCCTAAAAAAAGCGTTTAAAAAAACATCTAAAATACTAATAAAAAATAAAAAAGTACCTGAATATAAAAATATTTGTAAATTAGACTTATCAGGTTTTAGAAAATTTATTTTTGACATTTTATTTTTCTTTAATTGCTATTTTTTTATTATACCAATTCATCAATATTGAAATTGAAACACTTAAACTTAAGTAAGTTAACATAGTTATTGAAACAATTTCGATTGCTTTACCTGTTTGCATCAAAGCAGTTCCTGCAAATACTAATACTAAATCAGGATAAGCAATAGCTGCTGCTAAAGATGAATTTTTAGTTAAATTCAAATATTGATTGGTAGTTGGTGGAATTATTATTCTTAAAGCTTGAGGCATTATTACAAGCTTAAGTACTTGATTTGGTGTAAGTCCAATTGATGCTGCAGCTTCTTTTTGACCTTTACCAACACCTTGTATTCCTGCCCTTACACATTCTGCTATAAAAGTTGCTGTATATAAAGATAAAGATAATGTTAAAGCTATAAGTTCAGGTGGTAAACTTACACCACCTTCATAAATAAATGATGTTGTTGCTAATTGTTTTAATTTAGGAACTTCAAATGAAAGATTTACTCCTCCAATTAAAAAACTTAATAAAGGTAATGAAAAAATTAATCCAATTCCAATTAAAAAAACTGGTATTTGTTTACCTTGGGTTTCTTGTACTTTTTTTGCATAAGTTTTTATTATTATAATTGAGATTACTGCTGCAACTAACGAATAAAAAAAGATATTTAAATTTTCCCAAATAAAGGCTGGAACATATAAACCTTTTATAGTTAAAAAAAATACACCAAACATTGCTTCTGCATCTTGAGGTAAAGGTAAAGCTCTTAATGCTGCAAAATACCAAAAAAATATTTGCAAAAGTAATGGGATATTTCTGAAAAATTCTACATAAAAAGCTGCAAATTTATTAATTAAATAATTTGGAGATAGTCTAGCAATACCAACTATTACACCAATTACTGTTGCAATAATTATTCCAATTACTGATACAAGTATAGTATTTAATAAACCAACTAAGTAAGCCCTGAAATAAGAATGAGATCCATCATATTCAATTAAAGAAAATTGAACATCAAATGAAGATTCTTGAGATAAAAAACCATAACCAAAATCAATACCTCTATTTTCCATATTGATTTGTGCATTATAGGTAAAAAAACCAAAAACTAATATTACAGCTAAAACTGTAATTAATTGTGGAACTATGGTTTTAAGTTTAAAATTCACAATGGGGATAATATATGAGTTTATAAAAAAAGGGCTAGAAAAATCTAGCCCTTTTAAATTGTTTTAAACTTCAATTATCTTGCAGGTGGAACGTAAAGTATTCCGCCTTTTGTCCATAATTGATTTGGACCTCTGTCTGGTAAAATTCCAGTGTCAGCTATATTTCTCTTATAACTTTCACCATAGTTACCAACTTGCTTGATAATTCTTAAGCTCCACTCGTTATCAAGACCAAAAGCAGCTCCTAATTCACCTTCAGCTCCAACTAATCTTTTAATAGCTGGGTTTTCTGAAGTTTTCATAGAGTCTGCATTTGATGAAGTGATTCCATATTCTTCTGCTTCAATCATAGCATTTAAAGACCATCTTACGATATCTTCCCATACAGAGTCACCTTGTCTAACAACTGGACCTAATGGTTCTTTAGAAATTGTTTCAGGTAATACAATGTGATCATCTGGATTACTCAATTTTGTTCTTTGAGCAGCTAAACCAGATTTATCAGTTGTATATGTATCACATCTTCCTGCATCATAAGCAGCTACAACTTCGTCAGCTTTTTCAAAAGCTACTGGCTCATAAGAAATTCCTTTAGAGTTAAAGAAGTCTCTCATGTTTAACTCAGTTGTTGTACCAATGTTTGTACAAGCTGAGATACCACTTTTGAATTGACTAGTTGAAGTAATACCTGAACTTTTTCTTACCATGAAACCTTGACCATCGTAGAAGTTTACTCCAACGAAAGTAAGTCCAATATCAGCATCTCTAGAAAGAGTCCAAGTTGTGTTTCTTGATAAGATATCAATCTCACCAGAAGTTAAAGCTGTAAATCTTTCTTTAGCACTTAGTGGTGTAAACTTAACTTTGTTTGCATCACCTAGAACTGCAGCAGCTACCGCTCTACATACATCAACGTCAACACCAGTCCAATTTCCTGCAGCATCAGCATTAGAAAATCCTGGAAGACCTTGAGATACTCCACATCTTACAAAACCCTTTTTTTGAGTGTTTTTAAGTGTCTTAGATTTTTTAGCAGCCATAGACTCTGTTGTAAAAGTGAACAACACAGCTACCATAGCAACTAAAGAAGTTAATTGTTTTAAGTATTTAAACATATTTCTTCCTATTGTTTATTTATTTGTTAACAAATAATTCAAAATAACTTTTGAATATTTATAATTTAAGCATGTTCAAAAATACTCTTCAAGAAAAATTTGATTGGTTTAAGGTAATTAAAAGAAATTCAGTCAAGATAAATTTTTGTCAAAAAACTTATTGAAAAAGCCAAATATATGGCGCGCCCTGGAGGATTCGAACCTCCGACCCTCGGTTTAGAAAACCGATGCTCTATCCAGCTGAGCTAAGGGCGCAATATATTCGAAATATACATATACAATAATAACCTAATTTTTAAAAAGAAATTTTTTCATAAGAAGTAAAATTGTTAACAATTCAATTCTACCTACAATCATAAAGAAAATAAGACAATATTTTGTAAAAAAATGAAGATTATTAAAATTAAATTCTGACAAACCATAAGATTCTGAATTAACTGT
>CACFSG010000001.1 GCA_902568875.1 uncultured Pelagibacteraceae bacterium | reverse complement strand
TTTCTAAAAAAATATAAACACTTATGAAAAAAATTTATTATGGAAAAGCAATTTATGATTCAAGAGAAATAAAAGCTGTTAATAAAGTACTTAAAAATAATAGTTTATCATTAGTTGATGGAACTAATGTAAAAATTTTAGAAAATAAAGTTTGCAAAATATTTGGTAAAAAATATGGATTGATGGTTAACTCAGGATCATCAGCGAATTTGCTAGCACTCGCATCATTTAACTTTAAAAAAAATTCAGAAATAATTACACCAAATTTAACTTTTTCAACAACTGTTGCTCCAATATATCAGCTCGGTCTTAAACCATATTTTATTGGAGTTGAAAAAAATAAATTTGTTGCTGATCCTTTACAAATAGTAAAATGTATAAATAAAAAAACAGTCGCAATAATGATTCCTAATTTAATTGGAAATATTGCAAACTGGAAATTAATTAATCAAATTGCAAAAAAATTTAATTTAAAAGTCATTGAAGATTCGGCTGACACTATTGGTTATACTTTTAATAATAAAAATACCGGTAAATTTTCAGACATAACAACTAATAGTTTTTATGCTTCTCACATTATTAATGGTGCAGGCACAGGTGGAATAGTTTGTTTTAATGACTTTAAATTATATCAAAAAGCACAATTATTAAGAGGTTGGGGAAGATCTTCAGCAAATTTTAGAGAGTCAGAACATATTAATAAGAGATTCAATATTAAAATTTCAAATATAGATTATGATCGAAAATATATTTTTTCAGAACTTGGGTATAATTTTCTACCTTCTGAAGTATCTGCTGCTTTTGCAATTGAACAAATTAAAAAACTTAAAAACAACATAAAAATTAGAATTAGAAATTTTGAATATTTGAAAGGTTTTTTTAATAAATATGACGATTTATTTAATCTTCCAGAACAATATTCAGAAGTAAAAACACCATGGTTAGCTTTTCCTTTGGTGATTAAAAAAAATAAGTACTTTAATAGGAAAGATTTGCAGATATTCTTTGAAAAAAACAACATACAAACTAGAACTATTTTTACAGGAAATATTTTAAAACAACCTGTTATGAAAAATAAATCTTATAAAAAACATCCGAATTGTAATAAAATTGCGGACAATATAATGAAAAATGGAATATTATTAGGTTGTCATCAAGGTATGATTAAAAATGATTTAAATTATATATGTAAGGTATTTAAAAAAATTTTAATAAAATTCAAATATAAAAGAATAACTGGCTAAAAACTTATCCACAGGCTATTTATTAATTTGAAATTAATTTTTATAATAATAACTTACAATTTAAATGAGAATTGAAGAAGAAGTAAAACTTGATTATTCAGATGTACTTTTTAGACCTAAAAGAAGCACTTTATCAAGTCGTAAAGATGTAGATTTAAAAAGAACTTATAAATTCAAATATAGCAACAACGAATGGTCAGGAATTCCAATCATGGCTGCAAATATGGATGGTGTAGGTGAATTAGGAGTTGCAGAAAAAATGGCTGAATTTAACATGATTACCTGTCTAACTAAACAACACGATATTAAAAAATTAAATCAATATAAAAAAATTAAATCAATTTATAAAAATATTGCTTTAAGTATTGGTATTAAAAAAGAAGATTTCAGTAGACTTGATAAATTATTAAAAGAGTTTAATTTTATAAAATTTATTTGTATAGATGTTGCCAATGGATATTCAGAACGTTTTAGTAAATTTATAAAATCAGTTAGAGATAAATATCCAACAAAAACTATAATAGCTGGAAATGTTGTTACGGCAGATATGACACAAGAATTAGTATTAAGTGGTGCGGATATAGTAAAAGTTGGTATCGGACCCGGAAGCGTTTGTACAACTAGAATTCAAACTGGTGTTGGCTATCCGCAATTAAGCGCTGTTATGGAATGTGCAGATGCAGCACACGGTTTAGGAGCGCATATTATTGCTGATGGTGGTTGCACATGCCCTGGCGATGTTGCAAAAGGATTTGGTGGAGGTGCAGATTTTGTTATGCTTGGAGGAATGCTTGCAGGACATGATGAAGGTAAAGGTAAAATTGTAAAAAATAATGGAAGTAAATATATAGAATTTTATGGATCAAGTTCTCTCACAGCTAATAAAAAACATTATGGTGGCTTATCTGATTATAGAAGTAGCGAAGGCAGAGTTGTCAGAGTTAAATACAGAGGAAAAATAAAAGATACTATTTCAAATATTCTTGGGGGAATCAGAAGTAGCTGTACATATGTTGGCGCACCTTCTCTTAAACAATTAAGCAAGTGTACTACATTTGTGAGAGTATCTAACCAATTTAATGATACTTTCGTAAAATAAAATAATGGTAGCGGGAAGTGGGATCGAACCACTGACCTCGGGCTTATGAGTCCCGCGCTCTAACCAACTGAGCTACCCCGCCTTTTACTGATGTTGATTTATAATAGTTTAATATTTTGATTCAATATCAATTAATCAAATAAATATAAGAATTTTAGGAAAATTTAGTAAATTTTATTAAAAGATGAATAGTCCAAATAAAATTAACCCTGTAGAAGCAATTGCTGAAAAATATATTTTTTTTCTATTTTCATTTTTTTTATTTAATTTAATTCTATTTAATAGAACATTTATATTGCTACTTTTTGGTTGAAGTTCTTTAGCGTCATTTTGTAAATATCTATAAAATACGTTATCTTTATTGTTGATATCCATTTTTTTCATAATTTAATTTAATCACTAATTAACTGTATTTGCAAATATTATCAAAAAGAAAGATAAATTCCTAAAGAGGCTAATGCTAAAATTAAAAATGAAAAAATAGAAATATTTTTTTTTAATTCTTTGCTTTCTGTCTCTTTAAGTTTTGATTTTAGATCGTTGATATCAACTCGTTTTGAAAAAGTTTTTCCATTTTTTAAAGGCTTTTCAGCTATTACAAAACTATTTGGGGTCGTAATATTAGTTTGTTGTTCTGCAAAGCCTTTATTTTCCATAAAACATTTAAACATGCAAAACCTAAGTAAACAATTTTATTAAAGTTCAAATTGGGTCGATAATTTATTGACATATGTCCAATTTGGGTCTCAAATGATTTATTTTTAAAATATGGAACCTAAACAAATAGATTTTACAAAAACTCTTACTGATGAACAAATTTATGATTGTTTGGTCAAAAATTACGGTTTCTTAGGAAAAGAATGGATAACTCACCAATGGAATTGGATGAACTACTTATACATGCCTTTTAAAGATCATATAAAATTTCTGATTGTTATTTCATTAGTTGAAAAAACTTTACAATTTTACGATACAATGAATATTCATCTTAGTTTTGATGAATTTAATTCAAAATCAACACTATTAATAGATAAATTTAGCATTACTGAACTTTGTGAAAAACTTTCATTACCTAAAGAAACAGTTAGACGAAAAGTTTTAGAACTCGAAAATTTAGGTATTTTGAAGAGACAAAAAAAACAAATTATTTTAAAACGTTCAGCTTTTGACAAAGGGGCTCAAGAAATACAAATTAAAGTTACCTCAAAATATATTAGTCTGTTTGCTATGCAATTAAACAAGTTTATTGAAACCAAAAATATTTTTACAAAAGAAATAATTGAAAATATCATAAAGACTAATTGGTCATTATGTTTAAGATGGTTTTTAACAATGCAAATACCTTTAATACTTTCATACAACAAATTTTATAAAGATATATTAAGTTTTCATATTGTAGGTACGGTGGCTATGAATCAACAGATTAACCTTTCTAAAAGAAATATTGATGATAAAAACCCTAGCCGTAAAATGTGGATAAAAAATTTAGTTTTAGAAGGTAAAAACAGTCCTGGCTTAAGTGCAATGTCTATATCAGATATGACACATATCCCACGTGCTACAGTAATAAGAAAATGTAAAACTTTAAATAAAAAAAAACTTTTATCGTTAAATAATAAAAAACAATATCTTTTAGGAGGACAAAATGTTAAAGATTTAACTCTTCATCAAGCAATAGTTTTCAAAGATAAATCTAAATTTTTAAGAAAAGTTCTTAATCTCATTATGATTTCATAACATAAATTGTATTTTATAAAATATTAATATAATGTTTAATCACTTTTTTAAAAAAAAATATTATGGAAATAGCCACAACAGTAGCGCCAATAGCTTTAGCATTAATCATGCTTGGACTTGGTATGTCTCTTACAATCAATGATTTTGTAAGAGTAATAAAAAATCCAAAAGATTTTATGATTGGTTTATTATGTCAATTGATAATATTACCAATTGTTGCTTATCTATTATTAATGATAATAAATCTTCCAATCGAATTAGCTGTAGGAGTAATGTTAATTGCTGCTGCACCAGGTGGAGTTACTTCGAATGTTTTAACAAAATTTTGTGACGGTGATGTTGCATTATCTATTTCTCTTACAGCAATTATAAGTTTAATAAGCATAATTTCAGTTCCTTTCATTATTTTTTCATCTATGGATTTATTGAATTTTGACTATGATTCAAAAAATATTTCAATGACTAATATTGCATTAAAAATGTTTTTTGTAGTAACTGTTCCAGTTATCTTAGGTATGGTAATAAGACGTTTAGCTACAGATTTTATTATCAATAATTCTAAATTAATTCAAAAAGTTTCAGTTATATTGTTTATAATTGTCTTTGCTGCAATATGGATTGAAGAATGGGATAATGTGTTAAGTTTTATTACGCGAGCTGGAACAATTGCTTTATGCCTTAATCTAATTATGATGACAATTGGATTCTATGTAGCAAAATTCTTTACTTCAGGCTTACCTCAACAAAAATGTATTTCCTTAGAATGTGGCCTTCAAAATGGGACTCTAGCAGCATTTGTTGGAACACAATTGTTTGATAAGATTGTTTTTATAGTGCCTGCTGCAGCTTATGCTTTGGTCATGATGACAACATCGATTATTTTTGTCTTGATTTTAAGAAAACAATCTTAATTAAATATTCTTAAAATCTGTTTGTTTTAATGGCTTTAATTGAATTGATATTGGATATTTTTGTTTTTCCACTTCAATAAATAAATTTTTAGATTGAAGTTCTTCATTAGAAAAATCGTTATTAATGTATCCAAATACTAAATTTTTTTTAAAGTTAAATGAGTAATTTGCGGATGTTGATCTTCCTATAATTTTATCATCGATATAAATTGGCTCATCATGAAGCAATAAGGGTTCTCCTGGTTTACTATCTTTTAAAATAAACATAGTAAATTTACTTTTAAGTTTTTCATTTTTAATTTTTTCTAAAGCTTGTTTACCAATAAAATCTACATTCTTTTTATTGCTGATTGTAAAAGATAAGCCTGCTTGATATTGATTTTCCTCTGGAGAAATATCGTGTCCCCAATGTAAAAATCCACTTTCCATTCGCATAATATCCATTGCATGCATTCCACAATTGGAAAGATTAAAATCTTTCCCTTTTTCAATAAGTAATTCATATATTCTTTTAGCATTTTTAAATTCTACATATAATTCATAACCTAATTCACCAACATAAGATAATCTTTGAGCCCAAATTTTTACTCCACTAATTGTAATATATTTAGCTGTTCCAAATTTAAATTTATCATTATCAAAATTATCTTTACTAATTGTTCTAATTAAATCTCTACTTTTTGGACCAAATAATCCAAATACACAAAAATCATCTGTTACATCTTTTAATTCAATTCCTTCAGAAAGATGTTTTTTTATATGAAATTTGTCTCTTTCTCTAGTTGCAGCAGAGCTTATTATTCTAAAATTATTTTTTTCAACACAAACAACTGTTAAATCAGTTTCTATACCTCCGTCAGCATTTAACATGTGTGTATAAGTACATTTTCCAACTTCATTTTTGATATTTGCTGTACATATTCTCTGTAATTCTTGATGAGCATTTTCTGATTTTATTTCAAACTTCGAAAAGGGTGTTAAATCAAATAAACCAACATTCTTAATAGTATTATTTGTTTCATATTCTGTAGATGGATACCAGTTTTGATAATTGTAACTGTATTCGTATTCTGCTTTTCCTCCATTTAATGCAAACCACATTGGTCTTTCGTATCCACCTGAAACACCAAAACATGCGCCAAAACTTTTTAAATTTTCATGATGAGGAAGTGTTTTAATATTTCTTGAAGTTTTATGTTGTTTGAATGGCCAGTGCATTCCATATAAATCACCTAAAGTTTCTGTTATTCTTTTTTTAATAAATCCTAATTCAGAGTGAAATTTTTGAAATCTTTTAATATCATAACTAAAAATATCTTCATTAATATGACCAGTCATTAGCCATTCTGCTGTAACTTTACCAACTCCTCCTCCACTTCCAATTCCAATACTATTTAAACCACAACATACAAAAAAATTTTTAACTTCTGGAACTTCACCTAATAAAGTATTGGTATCAGGGGTAAAAGATTCTGGTCCTGCAAAAAATTTTCTAATTCCAACAGTTTCCAAAACTGGAAATCTTTTTATGGCTGATTTTAAATAAGGTTCAAAATGTTCAAAATTTTCAGGAAACTCACCAAAAGAAAAATCTTCTGGAACCATATTTATTTTATCAAACGCTGGAATGGATTTTCCTTCAAAAATTCCTACTAAAATTTTACCAGCATCTTCTTTAATATAAGTACTATTATCAAAATCTCTTATAACTGGTAAAGTTTTAGATAAATTTTCTATGGGTTCAGTAATAATATAAAAATGCTCTGCAGGATAAAGAGGTATACTTACACCAGATTTTTCTCCAATTTGTCTAGACCACATTCCTGAAGCTAAAACAATATATTCACATTCAATTTTTTGTCCGTTAACTTTAACTCCTGAAATTTTTCCATTTTTAGTTAAAATTTCTGAAACAGGAGATTTTTCAAAAATTTTAGCACCTTCAAGTCTAGCTGCTTTTGCTAACATGTGAGTTACCCCTGAAGGATCAGCTGCTCCATCACCAGGCATTAAAATTCCTCCTATTACTTCATCTGTGTTAATAATAGGATAATTTTTTTTAATTTGATCTTTGTTTAAAATTCTAACATCAACATTATAAAGTTGAGCTGTTGTTGCTTGTCTTTGTAGTTCTTGCCATCTTCCTTTGTTTTGAGCAATTGAAAGTGCGCCGTTTAATCTTAATCCAGCTGAATGATCGACCTTCCTTTCGAGCTCTTTATAAAGATCTAATGTATATTTTCTTATTTTAGTTATTGCTGCAGTAGGTCCTAATTGACTAACAAGTCCTGCAGCGTGCCATGTAGTTCCAGAGGTTAGTTGATCTCTCTCTAAAAGAATTGTATCTTTCCAGCCAAATTTAGCTAAATGATATGTAACTGAACAGCCAACTACTCCGCCTCCAATAACAATAACTTTAGTGTTAGTTGGAAGCTTATTTTCCATCTAATTAATTTTTGATTGCTTCTCCTGGTACAACAAAATTATGCCCAAAAACTTCCGCTACAGCTTTGTATGTAACTTCACCCTTGTGAACATTTAATCCAGCTAAAAAGTTTTTGTCTTCCCCTAAAGCTTTTTGATAACCTTTATTTGCTAATTTCACTAAATAAGGAAGAGTTGCTTTATTTAATGCAAAAGTTGAAGTTCTAGGAACTCCACCTGGCATGTTTGCAACGCAATAATGAACAACATCATCAACTATATATGTTGGGTCTCCATGAGTTGTTGGCTTACTTGTTTCAACACATCCTCCTTGATCGATTGCAACATCAACTATTACAGAACCTCTTTTCATTAGTTTTAGCATATTTTTGGTAACTAATTTTGGCGCTTCTGCCCCAGGTATTAAAACACCACCAATTAATAAATCAGTTTCTGCTACTAATTTATTTAAATCAATTTTATCACTTTGTTCAGGAATAATTTTATCTCCAAAAATTTGAACTAATTGTTTTAATCTTGCTTCAGATTTATCAACTATATGAACTTTAGCTCTCATACCTGTAGCTATTATTGCAGCATTCTCTCCTACTACTCCACCTCCAAGAATTAAAACATTTGCTGGTTCACCTCCTGGTGCTCCTCCTAATAATATTCCTCTACCTTTTTGATTTTTTTCTAAACAATGTGCTCCAGCTTGAACCGACATACGACCTGCAACTGCACTCATGGGTGCAAGTAAAGGAAGTCTACCATTATCATCAGTAACTGTTTCATAAGCTATATTAATACTTTTAGATTTAATTAATCCTTCAGTAAGTTCTTTTGCAGCAGCTAAATGAAGATAAGTATATACAATTTGATTTTCTCTAATCATATCTACTTCAGCTTTTTGAGGTTCTTTTACCTTAACGATTATCTCAGCATCATTAAAAATATCTGATGCTTTGTTTACGATTTTTGCTCCTGCTTTGGTATATTGATCATTTTCAAATCCTGCTTCAAATCCACCATTATTTTCAACTAAAACTTCATGACCTTCTGAAACTAATGTTTTTACACTATCTGGTGTTAAACCAATTCTATTTTCTTGTGGTTTTATTTCTTTAGGTACGCCTATCTTCATTATCTCTCTCTGTTAACTATAGATATATAAAAATATAAACTAACTAGTTTTTTTGGTTTTTTTGATAGTTAGTGATACCTGTTCTAAGTTTATCAATAATCTCATCAATATGTTTTTCCTCACAAATAAATTGTGGGGCAATAATTAAACAATCTCCTGTTGCTTTAAAATTCACACCTGCTTCATAACATGCTTTAAAACATTCATATCCTGCCTTACCAGGTTTCTCTTTCATTTTCATATCAATACCACCCATCATTCCATAACCTCTTATATTGTCTATCGACTCTAAATCTTGAAGAGAAAATAAACCTTTTTGGAAATAAGGAGCTAAATTTTTTGCTCTATTAAAAATATCATCTTTTTCAAAAATATCTTGAACAGCTAATGCAGCTGCTACTGCTACCGGAATTCCTGAATAAGTGTAACCATGAAATAACTCTACTGATCCCATTGGTGAAGCATCCATAACAGCATCATAAATTTCATCCTTACATGCCACAACACCCATTGGCACTACTCCATTTGTTGTAGCCTTTGCCATTGTCATTATATCTGGAGTAACACCAAATTCATGACTTGCAAAAGATGATCCTGTTCTTCCCCAACCAGTAATTACTTCATCAAAAATTAAAAGTATTCCATACTTATCACAGATTTCTCTTAATTTTTGTAAATAACCTTTTGGTGGAACTAGTGTTCCAGTTGATCCAGCTATTGGTTCTACAATACATGCCGCTATATTTTCTGGACCAAAATTCATTGCTATTCTTTCTAAATCGTTTGCTAAATCTCCACCTGTTTCAGGTTGTCCACTAACAAATTTATGTTCTGGTAAGTGAGTGTGTCTCATATGTTGAACACCTGGCATTAAAATGCTAGCAAAAGTTTTTACGTTATTAACCATTCCACCAACAGAAACACATCCTATATTCATCCCGTGATAAGCACGCTCTCTTCCAACAAATCTAAATCTATGAGCATTTCCTTTAGCTCTATGATAAGCGACTGCTATTTTAATTGCAGTCTCAACAGCTGTTGATCCACAAATAGTAAAAAACATTTTATTCAAATCACCAGGTGTATGTTTAGAAATTTTTGTTGCTAGTTCAAATGAACCTCCAAAACCCTGTTGGAATGGCTGAGCATAATCTAAAGTTTCTAATTGTTTTGTAACAGCTTCTGTAATTTCTTTTCTTCCATGACCCAGTGGATTACAAAATAATCCTGAACTTGCATCAATTTGTGTTTTGCCGTGATGAGTTTTTAAATAAACACCTTTTGCTTCAGTAATTAATCTTGGGTTTTTTTTAAAATCTTTATTAGATGTAAATGGCATCCAATGTTCGTTTAACGAATTTGGTACTGAAGTTCTATTTTCTGAGCTCATAATAAAATTTTTAACTTAATAATTATAAAATTCTTAGACTAAATTTACTAGTTTACTAGAAATATTTTATCATAATACCTTACCTTATATAGTTACACAACCTTGGATTGTAGTATTTATTTTGTTTTACATCTCTCAAAAATTGAATTTAAATATCGTTAATTTAATTAAATTAACGAGAGGAATATAATGAGAAAAATAATTAGTTTTATTCTTGGTACAATCGTTGCTCTAAACTTATCTATTTCAGTTGCTAACGCTGCTGCAAATGAAGTTAGAGTTGCTTTCTTTTTAGAATGGCCAACGCCTAACCAAGAAGATAAAGTCAAAAAACTTTTTGATAAAGCTTTAGGTGTTCCAGTTAAATGGACTAACTTTTCAAATGGTGGAGCAATGACAGATGCTATGTTAGCAGGAGATATTGATATCTCTTACTCACAAGGTTTAGTACCTTTTATAAATGCTGTAAAATCTAAAGCACCTTTAAAGCTTGTTGATATTGCTATGGAATACGGAATGGGTGGAACAACTTGTGTTACATCTAATACTTCTGGTATTACAAAAGCTAACGCTTCTGAATTAGAAGGTAAAAAAGTTGCTGTTCCATTAGGAACTATGGCTGAGTACGTTTTTGATGAAAGTATGAAAGTTGTAGGAGCTGATAGAGGCAAAATGGATGTTATTCAAATGGACCCTGAAGAAGGAGCTGCTGCATTAGTAAGTGGTGATGTTGTAATGGCATGTTTATTTGGTGGTAACTCTATTAAAGCAGCTACAGCAGTTGGTTCTAGACTTTTAACTGTTCAGGAAGCACGTGATGCTGGTATTTTAGGTATAGATATTACATCTGTAACTGACAAATTCATGAAAGAAAATCCAGGAATGCTTAGAACTTTTATTGAAGTAACTCATGAAGCAAATGCTAGATACGCAGCTGGTAAATCAGACTTAAACGTAATAGCTAAAGATGCTGAAATGAAACTTGCTGATATGAAAGAAACTATCGGTGGATTTAAATTTCTAACACCAGAAGAAACTAAAAAATCTATGGAAAGTGGAAATCTTGATGGATTCCTTAAAGGAATGGGAACACCAAAAGGAGCAGTAGATACTAGTTTCTTACCTCTGTAGTTTTTTATAGAGCTAAAAAAATTTAAATAGGCGCCAATTTAAAAAATTGGTGCCTATTTTTTTAAAAAAAATTCTAATATAAAGTTATTCGTATGAGTGATTTAATTTCTCAAAATCTAAATATGGTTTTTAAAACTCCTAAAGGAGAAACAGTTCACGCATTAAAAGATTTAAATTTTACTTTAAAAAAAGGAGAACTTCTAACAGTTCTTGGACCATCAGGATGTGGAAAAACAACTTTATTAAATATTACCGCTGGTTTTTTAAGACCTACTTCAGGATCGATTACTCTTGGAGGAAATGAAATCAATGGACCAGGTGTTCAGAGAGGTATGGTGTTTCAACAAGGTGCTTTATTTGAATGGCTTACTGTAGCTGAAAATGTGAACTTTGGTTTAAGAATGAAAAAAGAAGACCCAATCTCTACGGCCAAAAAAGTTGATGAATGGTTAGAAATTGTAGGATTACAAGGATTTGGAAACACACCAACTTATCAATTATCTGGAGGAATGCAGCAACGAGTTGCCCTTGCAAGATGTTTAATAAACAATCCAGATTTAATTTTAATGGATGAGCCTTTGGGTGCATTAGATGCATTAACAAGAGAAAAGATGCAGTCTCTAGTTTTAAAAATTTGGAAAGAAACTGGTAAAACTATTATTTTAATTACTCACTCTGTAGAAGAAGCTCTGTTACTTGGAGAAAGATTGTATGTAATGGCTCCAAGACCAGGAAGAATTCACAAAGAATATAATCTTCCTTTTGCATCAATGGGATTAAATGGAGATTTAAGAGAAATTAAAAATAACAAAGATTTTGCAAGTAAAAGAGAAGAAATCCTAACTATGATTTGGAACATGGAAGAAGAGATTATGGGAAAAGATAATTAAATGTTTACGCAAATAGTAACAATATTAATCCTTGTATCAATTGTTGGATGTATTCTTTATGGAAGAAGACTAATTAAAACTGAAAAAGTTGATGCAGTTTTTGGCAATCCAGAAAGATCTAAAGGTGGTACGCACTGGGTAATTGTTGGTAGTAGTGCAATCTTACTGGTATGGCTTTATTATTCTTGGGATATTGCAAAGGGATTTTATCCAAAATCAGCAAATGAATTATGCCAAGTTGCTAAAGTAAACGAGTCGTTGTTAGGATTAAAATATCAATTCCCTATTGTAGAAAGAGAATTCAAAAGCACTTCTATAATTAAAATTGAGAATAAAAATCTTCAAAGAACTATTAATGAAATAGAAAATTCACCAGATCTAAGTAATCAACAAAAAACTACTTTACTGGGCTACATAACTCAAACCAAACAATTAATTCCATTATTAACTAACGAAGAATTAATGGAAATAGATACAAAAATTAAACTACAAGAAATAACGGAAGATATAAAACTTTTAAGTTCAAACTTTAAAAAGGAAGATTATCCATTTGAAACACAAGAACAAAAAATTGAAAGACAAAAAGCTGTTTCAGAACAAGGTAGCTGGGCTATTATAACGGTTAGAAAAGGAACTGGATCTATAGAAAATACAATAGAAATTCCATTGGTACCAGAAACAGATCGTGGACTAAAATTCAATGCTGCTGCTAAAGAACTTAAAATTATAAACGATAAATTCTTTAAATTAAGAAATCACAATCTACAATTCAAAAATTCAATTAAAAAATTAAAAGACGATATCAAAACATATAGGAAAAGTTTAGATGATACTGAGGAAGTAGCATCAACTTTTGCAAAAGATATTGTTAAAATTGCAAGAAGAATTGAATTTGCAAGTATTTATCCACCAAAAACATTAAACAGTATGAAAGATGCAATAATTGAATTTGATGAAGTACAAAAAGATCAACAAGGTGGACTTAGGCTAATTGATATAATTTTATTTCCAGCAGGTACAATTGTTGCTAGTGGTCCAAGTTGCTCTGAGCAAGGATCTGGGCGATGGTTACCAAAACCATCTGATACTTTTAATAAATTTATTTTAATGTCAAAACCAAGCGTTGGTTATAAAAACATTCCTCTGCTTTGGATTGACATGATGGATGTAAGTAAAATAATAGGATTTATTTTACCTGATTGGATTGCTGATATTCTCCCTGGCGAATACCCAATTCACACAAAAGATGGAACGGTTGAACAAAATTTTAAAGGAAAAGTTTTGAAAGTTGTTACTGGAGACTTTTCATTATTCAAAATACCTGTTCCATATGGTCATATTTGGGATTCTTTTTTAAGAGTATTGTTAGGTTTGATTTTCGGAATAATTATAGGTGTTCCTCTAGGTTTGTTTATGGGATTAAATAGATTTGCTAAAGGATTTTTTGATCCATTAATAGAATTATACAGACCTGTTCCTCCTCTTGCTTGGGCACCGCTAATTATTTCAGTACTTGGTATAGATAACACTGGAAAAGTATTTCTATTATTTATGGTCTCTTTATCTATTATGATTATTTCAGCAAGAGCTGGTGCATCAGGAACACAACTTTCAAAAATTCATGCCGCTCATTCTCTTGGGGCATCAAAAAAACAGATATTAAGACATGTAATTTTTCCAAATTCATTACCTGAAATTTTAACTGGTATAAGAGTTGCTGTTGGTATGTGTTGGGGAACTTTAGTTGCTGCTGAATTTTTAGCTGGAACAACGGGTATTGGATTTGTTGAAAATGTAGCTAAAAAATATTTTCAATATGAAGTTATTTGGATTACAATTTTCATAATGGGAATGCTTGGTCTTTTATTTGACGTAACTTTAAGAAAAATAATTGATAAAACAATTCCATGGCGTGGAAAAGGTTAATTTGAAATCAATTAATTTAAAAAAAAAACTTATAAAAATTTTTAAAAAGTTTGGTTTAAGTAACGACCATGCTTCTATTTCAGCTGATGCTTTAATTAATGCTGAACTTGTTGGTGCATATGGTCATGGTCTTTCACGATTAAAAATGTATTGTGATCGAATTTCTAAAGGAGTAATAAACCCAAAACCAAAAATAAAAATAAAAAAAATATCTAAATCAATTTCACATATTGATGCTGATAATAGTATAGGATTTGTTGCAGCAGATATTGCAATTAAAACAGCAATCCAAAATGCTAAAAAAACAGGTATAGGAATGGTTGCTGTCAAAAATAGTGGTCATTATGGTCTTTCAGGTTATTACGCAGAACAAGCGGTAAAAAAAAATCTAATAACAATGATATATACAAATGCTCCTCCTGCAGTTGCGCCTCATGGTGCATTAAAAAGTTTATTTGGAACTAACCCTATTTGTTTTGGAACACCAACAGGATCAAAGGTTCCATTTATTTTAGATACATCTATTTCAATGATTAATAGAGGAAAAATTAGAGTTGCAGCAATAAATAATAAGAAAATTCCCAAAGGTGTTGCTTTAAATAAATTTGGTAGACCCACAACCAATGCTAAAAAGGCACTTGAAGGAGTTCAATTACCCATAGCAGGTTTTAGAGGTTCAGGTTTAGCTTGGATGATTGATATTTTAAGTGGTGTATTAACTGGTGGAAATCATGCTGGAAGAGTAAAAGATCCTTTTGATGATTTTTCGGGACCACAAAATATTGGGCATTTATTTATCACATTTAAAACAAATTTATTTGTCAAAAATTACAATACTAGAATAAAAGATAATATTAGAAGGATCAAAAGATTGCCAAAGATAAAAGGGGTTAAAGAGATAATGTATCCTGGTCAAAATAAATATAAAAGATTTAAAATGAATACAAAAAAAAAGATAAAAATATCAAAGATTATTGAAAAAGATTTTGAAATACTTAAACATTAAATATGCTTTCAAATAAACAAATAGTTTGTCCTAATAACTTACTTAATTTAGCTCATAAAAAAAAAGGAATTAAAGCAGGTATAGTTAATGCTGGTAAACCTTTGCCAATGTTATCTGTTCAAGATGCTGTAAATGAAAATTTAATTGAACCAATTTTTATTGGTGATGAAAAAGAAATATTAAAATGTGCTTTAGATTTAAAGTGGGATATTTCAAATTATGAAATTATTCACGAGCCTGTAGAAAACAATACTGCAACTATTGCTGCAAAACTAGCTAGTGAAAAAAAAATTAGAATTATTGTTAAAGGTCATATTCATACAGATGTTCTAATGAAAGAAGTTTTGAAGAGAGAGTATGATTTGCTTGGAAAAACTCGATTAAGTCATATTTGGCATATGACTATTGAAAAAGAAGACAAACCACTAATTATTACGGATGGTGCTTTAAATGTTTTGCCTAATGTTAAAACTAAAATGCATATCTTAAAAAATGTTATTAACTTTTCAAATAGAATTGGTATTGAAAGGCCAAAGGTTGCCATTCTTTCTGCCACAGAAGAAGTTTTAGATAGTATTCCTAGCTCTAAAGATGCAGAAGAGTTAACAAAACTTGCAAAAAAAGAAAATTTTAATGCAGATGTATATGGTCCACTAGCATTTGATAATAGCATTTCAAAAAAATCTGCATCAATTAAAGGTATTAAAAATGATGTCGCTGGAATGGCTGATATTTTGTTGGTTCCAAATGTTGAAGCGGGCAATGGACTAGTTAAGATGTTAATTTATTTTTCTGGCGCATGTGCAGCTGGTGTTGTTGTTGGTGGTAAAGTTCCTGTAGTTATAACAAGTCGATCTGATGAAGCTCAAGCAAGATTGGCTTCCATTGCTGCGGCTGTAGTGGCTTTAGATTAATTCTTTTCGTTGAAATAAAATTCAATATGCTTTAAATAAATCATGGCAATTACATATCTAAAAAAATCCCCTAAAACATCTTCTACAGATGATACAAAAACTACAGAAATAGTTAAAAATTTATTAAAAGAAATTGAAACATCTAAAGAAGAAGCCTGTATAAATCTAACTAAAAAATTTGATAAATATGATGGTGAAATTATTGTTTCAAAAGAAAGAATTGAAAAAATCAAAAAAGATTTAGATCAAAAAACTAAGGATGATATTCAATTTTCTCATGAAAGAGTTAGAAAATTTGCTGAAGCACAGTTAAAAAATTATGGCCAGGATTTTGAAGTGGAGCTTTCACCTGGTCTTTATGCTGGTCAAAAATTAATACCTGTTAATACTGCTGGATGTTATATCCCTGGAGGTAGATACGCTCATATTGCATCTGCTGTAATGAGTGTAACTACTGCAAAAGTTGCTGGTGTAAAAAATATAATTGCATGTAGTCCACCAAAAGAAGGTGTAGGAGCACATCCTGCAATAATATATACAGCTGACTTATGTGGTGCCAATGTAATACTTAATTTAGGAGGTGTTCCAGGAATTGCTGCAATGACAAATGGTTTATTTAAAAATCCACCTGCAGATATATTGGTTGGACCAGGAAATCAATTTGTTGCTGAAGCAAAGAGAATTTTATTTGGAAAAGTTGGAATAGATTTGTTTGCTGGCCCAACTGAAATAGCTGTTATAGCTGATGATAAAGCTGATCCTGAAATCGTAGCAGTAGATTTAGTTGGACAAGCAGAGCATGGATATAATTCTCCAGCTTGGTTGTATACAACAAGTAAAAAATTAGCTGAAGAAGTAATGAAAAGGGTTCCAGAATTGATAGCAGAGTTACCCGAATTACCTAGAACTAGTGCAGAGGCTGCTTGGCGTGATTATGGTGAAGTTATACTTTGTGATACAGATGAAGAAATGGCTACAATAAGTGATGAATATGCACCAGAACACCTAGAAGTTCAAACTCAAAATCTTGAATGGTTTCATAAAAGATTAAAAAATTATGGCTCATTATTTATTGGAGAAGAAACAACAGTTGCCTATGGAGATAAATGTTCAGGAACAAATCATATACTACCAACTAAAGGCGCAGGTAGATATACTGGAGGACTTTTTGTTGGTAAGTTTATAAAAACACTTAGTTTTCAGAGAATGACTAAAAAATCTACAAAAGAAGTTGGTGCAGCAGCAGCTAGAATTTCCAGATACGAAGGTATGGAAGCACATGCTAGAACCGGAGATGCAAGACTAAGAAAATATGGTTTTTCAAATTAAGGCCACTATTTATTAAGCGACCTTAATATTTTATTTAATTATAGAGAGTTTATTAAATCTGGAGCTATTTTTTTGGATTTAGCTGAGAATCTAATCTTTTTAATATTTTCTAAATTAGATTTATCTCCACCAACTACAACAAATCCAATCATTCCCATGTTTTTATGAGGAGTGCACCAGTAAGCATAAATGCCAGGTACAGTAAATTTATATTCAGTATCTACATTAAATTTTGATTTAAATTTATTAACACCTTCTGGAACTCCACCTTTTATAAACTCAACGTTATGTCCTTTATCGGTAGCTTTCCAAAATACTGTGTCTCCAACGTCTACTCTTACAATTTTTTTAGAATAAACCATTATTTCATTACCCGATTTATTAAGCATTTCAATTGTTTCATCTGCTGCAATAGAATTGCTAGTAAATATTATTAAAAATAATGAGATAAATATTTTACTTAAATTATTTTTCATTTTTTAGTTTTATCCTTTCTTGGGGATCTAAATTAATAAATTTAATGTATGTATTTAATTTTCTATAACAAGATAAGAAAAGTGTAACAACTTGTCACACAATAATATTAAATAAAATTTAAAATATCTTTTAATACAAATATGGTCAATGCACTCATAAAAATAATTATCAATATATTAATGATTTTCCATACTTTAACATTTTGTAAATATTTTGACGAAAATTTAGATAAGTAGCCCAAAGAAAAAAAAAATAAAAAAGAAGCTATTGAGGCTCCAACCCCAAAAAAATATTTTTGAGTAATCAAAAAATTTTTAGAAAAATTTCCAAGAAAAAAAACTGTATCTGAATAAACATGTGGATTTAAGTATGTAAAGCCTAGTGTTTTAACAATTATATTTTTTAAAGATATTTTATTTTCATTTAAGTTAATATTTAAATCATCATATTTAAATCTAATTTTAGTAAATATAAAATAAATTAAAAAAATAAATAATAATATATTAAATATTAATTCAATATTGTTTGTGAATAAGTTTCTAAAATATTCAAATAAAAATATACCTATAAATATTAAAATTAAATCTGACAAAGAACAAATTAGACATACCAAAAATATATATTGTTTTTTTAATCCTTGTTCAATTACAAAAATATTTTGAGCACCTATTGCTAAAATTAAACTTAAGCCTGTAAAAAATCCTAAAATTAAATATTCCATCTAATTATTTATATCAAGATGACAAATATTATGAATAATTTAAATTTAGCAATATTAATAGCTCATCTTAGTTCCTTGACTCTAAAATTAATCGAGATAATTATTCGAGATTAAAAAATTCATGCCACCTTTACTTAAAAATTGGGATACTAAAACTTGGATCGCATCTGATAATTATATTCATTCATTTAATAGATTTTTAACAAAAAGTATTAAACTTAATTCAAAATCTAGAATTTTAGATATTGGATGTGGTCGAGGAAAAATTTTAGGCACATTAAGTTCACAATTAAAACTTACAAATAAACCATTAGGAATTGATATAATAAATCATAAAGACAAAGATAAAAGAATATCCTTTCAAAGAACCGATGCTTTATCATTTTTTAAACAAAATAAAGAAACTTTTGATTTAATTTTAATTAAACAGACCATTCATTTTTTAAAAATGAATGAAATCAAAAAATTATTATTTTTATGTAATAAAAGTTTAAATAAAAATGGAGTAATTTTTATATTAAATTTAGATTCTTATAAGAATGAGTTACCAACATTTTCATTGATGGATAAAAAATTAAAAGATTCATTTAAAAGACATCAAAAAATTTTTTTTTTAATTAGCCAGATTTTTACTACAGTTAATATAAGAAAATTTGAATTTAATGTAAAAATTTCCAAACAGAAATATCTTGATCTGATTAAACAAAGATATATTTCTATGCTACTTAGTTTTAGTAATAAACAAATCTCAAATGGAATTAAAGAAATCGATCATAAATATGATAAAGTATTAGAATTTAAAGATAAATTAATTTGTTTTATTTTGAAAAAATAGATGATCTCTAAATATTAAATTTTCTTTTTAAATGTTTTAATTTTCCCTCAGTACTATCGTAATCAATATAACACCCTTGTAAAAATCTATTACCCTCGTTAGCATTATATTCTGTTCTGCCATGAAGAAGTCTATAATTATCCATCATTAATAAGTCTCCAGCATTTAATTTAAATTCAATTCTAAATCTATCTGAATTATATAAATCAGATATTTTTTTTCTTGCTGCATAATATAATTCTAATTTTTCTTTATCCATTAAAGGCACAAAATCTAATCTAGGACTAAATCTTACCTGTTTAAATTTTTTGTTTTCATCTAACTGAATCATTTCAGCCCAATTTTCCAAAACTACATTTTGGTCTATAAATTGAAATCTAACTTTGATCTCAGTTAATATTTTATAATAATCAGGAAAATCTTTTTTTAGTTTTTCAGTAACTGTATAACCATCAACTAATGTAGACCATCCTCCGTTTACTTCATTTTCTATACAATGTAATATTTGTATACATGGCACAGGATTTCTATAAGGATTATCTGTATGAGGAGCCAAAGGTAGTGAAGTGTAAGCAAGATCATTAGGATTTGGTTTTGATTTAACATTAAAAAATTCACCAAAGTTAGTTCTTCTTATACTTCCAATTGAATTAGCAAATTTTACTATAAAATTTTCTCTAGTTGGTACTTTTTTAAAAATAATAAATCCATATTTATAAAAATTTATTAAAGTTTCATACATTGTTTTTTTTTCAAACATATCTTCTTTAAACTCTAAATAATTCAAATTAGTTAAAGATGAATCCCACTTAATTCTTTCAATAAATTTTATATCATTGATATTGGAAAATTCTTTAAGGATACTTTGAATGGTTAATTTAGTTTTAACTCCATCATTAAAAGAAACTTCTAAAAATTTATCCGATAAATTTAAATTTTTAATCTCTATATTTTCTTTAAGTTTTGTTGGATCAAATAATCTTTGTTGTGTCTCTTTATCTACAAAATTTTCTTCATTTACTCTTTCTCTTAACCAAAAAGGGTGTATTTCTTTTTTTAGACCCTTATTTTCAAAAAAAACTTTGTTTTCTGATAATTGAATTTTCATGCCAATTAATGATGATTATTTAAAATTTAGCTTTAATCAATAGTAATTAAATAGTATTAGTCCCTTGTGTCATTATTAAAATCTAAAGATTATAAGGTTTACTCAAAATTTCTTGAAAATTTAGCAAGAAAATTAACTCAATATTATTACTCAAAATTAAACAAAACTTTTAAAGTATCCAATAAAATAAAGGGGAAAGGTTATGACCCTGTAACAAGTTCAGATAAAGCTTTTGAAAAATTTATAAGAAATCAGATAAAGAAAAAATTTCCAAACCATGAAGTTATTGGAGAAGAATATGGATATAAAAAAACAAAAAGTGAATACGCTTGGATAATTGATCCAATTGATGGAACCAGATCATATATAATTGGTAATCCAACTTGGAGTAACTTAATTTCTTTAAATTATAAAGGTAAACCAGTATTAGGTCTTGCAAATTACCCTGTGCTAAAAAAATATTATTTTAACACATCTCAAAAAAGTGCCTATGTAGTAGAAAAAAATAAAAGAAAAAAGTTAAAAGTTAATAACAAAGTTTCATTTTCTAATTTAAGAATGTCCGCTGCTTTTCATGGAAACTTAACACTCAAACAACAGAAAAAAATACCTAAAATTTTAAAATTAATGCAATTCCCTTGCGCTGATGCTTTAAGTTATTCTCATCTTGCAGAAGGAAAAGTAGACGTTGTTTTGCAAACTCTAAATAAAATTTGGGATATTCATCCTTTAATTCCAATAATAAAAGCTGCTGGAGGAATTGTTACCACTTGGAATAATAATGATCCAATTAAAGCAGGAAATATTATCGCTTCAGCAAATAAAAATATTCATAATAAGGTTTTGAAAATTTTAAAACCAATTTCTAAGTAGTTTTACCAAGAGTATTTAGTAAAATTACACCAATAATAATTAAAGCTATTCCAATTACTCCATAAAAATTTGGTATTTGATTATATTTAAATACTCCAAATAAAGTTACTGCAGTAATTGTTAATCCTCCGTACGTAGCATAAGTAAATCCTACAGGAATTATATTCATTGCTTTTGATAAACAAAAAATACAAGCAACTATTGAAATGATGCAAAAAATTGTTGGTGAAATATTTGTAAAACCATTGGTGGATTTTAAAAATCCATTAGAGGTTATTCCAAGAATTATTGCCAAAAGTAAAAAAAAATAACCAGATAAATTAGTCATATTTAAGATTATGATTATTTAGTTATTTTATCTACAAATTTTTGTATAACTGGAGCTACAATTGTTGTTGCAATAAGAGCGACTGGCAAGCTAATAGACCAAGCTTTTAAAAATCTATCAATGTAATGTTCATCATAACCTGTATTTATGTAAGTTATTATTAAAGTCATCAAAAGGCTCATACCAAGACCCATAAAAAAAATAAATAATAAATTGGAATATTTTTTATTAATCATTTGGATTAAATATTTAATTTGTTTTTCCTAGAAGATTGACAATTAATACACCTGAGATTATTAAAGCAAAACCTATAATAGTATAAAAATCAGGCATTTGATTAAATTTATAAATACCAATAATTGTTGTGGCAATAATACATAGTCCTGCAAATGAAGCATAAGTTATTCCAACTGGAATTGATTTCATAACTAGTGAAAGTGCATACATGCACCCAACAATAGTAATTGCTGTAAGTATGCTTGGAAATATTAATGTAAAACCTTGAGCTCCTTTAGCAAAACCATTTGCAGCAGTGCCTAAAATAACAGCAATAATTAAAATTATATATGCTGTAAAATTTCCCATTATTTTTTAGACCAAGCTATAGCATCTTCCATTCTGTCATCGCCCCAAAATATTTCATTGTTTACAACAAATGATGGACTCCCAAAAATTTTATTATTTCTTGCACTATCAGTATTTGATGAATATTCTTTATCTATCTCATCTGAATTAGCTTCTAAAATTATCTTTTCCTTATCTAATTTAAGTTCTGTACAAATTTCTGAAATATTAGGTTCAGTTGCCGGTTCTTTGCCTTCTTGAAACCATCTTTTGTAAGTTAATCTTACGTAATCAATGCCCCAACCTTCTTTTATACCTAGAATTGCTAATTTGTTGGCAAGATCAAACTCACTTAGAGGATATGGAACAGGAGTTTTTGCAAAAAAACCATACCCTTCAGCACGTCTTTCAATATCTCTCCACATATAATCAACTTTATTTTTTTTATCTTTAGGAAAAGGAATGTTATTCATTTCCTTCATAATTGCTCTTACACTAAAAGGCTTCCAATTGAATTTTACTCCATGTTTTTTTTCAACATCCAAAATTCTTGTAACTGCAAGATAAGTATATGTACTTCCAATAGAAAAATAAAAGTCTATCAATTATAATTCCTTTACCTAGGTAATTTAGTTGCTCCAGTTTCTTGGTGAATTACTTTTCCATCTTTAAATTTATAATAAGACATTACAGCTTCTTTATTACCATCATTGAAAGTTACCGTAGCATGTTCGAATCCAACTTCATCATTTTCAAAAAGAACTCTTACATTGTCTTTTTTAACATCTTTTTTTCCAATCCATTCAACTACATTTTTTTTAGTTAATGAGTTTCCTGACGAATGCATTAAGAATTTAAAATCATCGTGAATTAATTGTTCAGCGCCTGCAGTATCACCTTCATTTACTATATTTGTCATTTTTTCTATTATTGACATAATTACTTCTTTTGCTCCTTATGATTAAATATAAATTTTGTCAGCAAGACCGTAACACAGTACAGCACTTAATATAGTCAAAACTAATGGGGCATAAATACCTTCATCAGATGTTTTATCTGTATGACCTAATTTATTAATTTTGTTTGAATATACACCAACTAGAAATGCTGAAAGGTTTTGCAAGAATATAAGATTAAAAAATCCCCATGTTGCTTCTAATCCATTCGGTCTAATGAAACCAATATAGATAGCCATTACTGTTGATCCAATAAATATTGAACCAAAGAACCTGGTCATGATAGCCCCAGTATCATCCATACCGTATTGAGATAAAAAGGATTTAGTTTGAAAAACACATCTAAATCCATAGTAAGCAAAACCTATAAAGTGGATTATGAAAACTACAAAATAAATTATGCCATTAAATTTCTCAAACATTGTTCCGCCTTTAATTAATTATAGGTTTACTTTATTTAATTCCCATATATGCATTTTGTTTACACACTCATCAAAAATTGGTTTTCCAAGTGGATGTGTTCCTGTTACTAGCTCTTTCATTTTTTCCTCATTATGCACAAATACCTTAAACATAACACCACTTTTATCTGGTTTTACTGCTCCTACTGTTTTTTCTGGATAAGCTGCTGATTTTCTTGCACTCATTCCTTCATCTGATTGCATCCATCCCATAAATTTTTCAAATTTTCCTTCTTTTAAATCTACGAGTACTAACATTTCTTTTTCCATTTTTTTTTCCTTTTTGTTAATATTGATTAGATCCTAGCACATCTATTTTCTCTTTTGAACCAGGAATTAGATTATAAACATAGACATCACAATTTTTAGAACCTTTTTCATCAAAAGGTTGTCCATATATCTCATCTGTGATTTCTACCATTTTTTTGTTAACTTCATCTTCACTCATTCCATTTTCTAAAAGGTACATTGTTAAAAATTTTTTACCTCCAAGCGAATGTTCTATTTTTGCTAAGCTCAATTTATCTTGAGTTAAAAAACTATGAGCCGCATATAGCCCAAGACATTTGATTAATTTTTCTTTATCTGACTCATTGATCTTAGCATTTGAAGATGAAAATGATAAAATGATAAATATAGATAAAGTTAATAATTTTTTCATTATTTAAAGTGATTAATGAAATGTATTTAGCTCAATTTAGCAATAATATGTTATGATTTTATTACACGACTACTATGCGTTTATATGATTTGTCGCAGTTTATAATCTATCTAAAGTAAGTCCTTTAACATTCGCTGGTACAGCCACATCCATCATTTTAGGATTTGCTAAATTTAAATTATTCATAATTTCAGCATATTGTTCTTTTGAACTTACTTTTAGGCGTGGATTATTATTTTTTTCATTTTCAATAGTTGAATATTTTTTTCCATTATAATCATGAGCAGGATATACTAAAGTTTTTTCAGGTAGTTTAAGTAATTTATTAAATAAAGAATCATAAGCATCATAAGAACTTCCATTTTGGAAGTCTGTTCTTCCAGTTCCATTTATTAAAAGAGTATCACCAGTAAAAACTCTATCATTCATTAAATAACTATAAGAACAATCAGTGTGACCTGGAGTATACATTGCTTTAAGCTCAATATTTTCTACTTTTATTTTTTCATTGTCTTTTAATCTAATATCAACAACTTCTGATTTAGATTGTTCTCCCATAATTCTTGTGCAGTTGGTTCTTTTATTTAATTCATTTAAACCTGTTATATGATCAGCATGAATGTGTGTGTCTATTACTTTAACTAATTTTAATTCTAAATTTTTTAAAACTTTTATGTATCTATCAGTGTGTTCAATTACAGGATCAATTATTAAAGCTTCTCTACCTTTTCCACTTGAAATAATGTACGTATAAGTTGAAGATTTAGTATCAAATAATTGTTCAAAGACCATTATTAAAATTTAAACTATAAAAAATTGCATGGCAATTAAATCTTGATTATAATCATCTCAAAAAAACTCAAAGGAGAATTTAATGACTTTAAAAATCAATAGTATAGCACCTGATTTTACGGCAGAAACTTCAGAAGGAAAATTATCTTTTCATAAATGGCTTGGGGATAGCTGGGGAATTTTATTTTCTCATCCAAAAGATTTTACACCTGTCTGTACAACCGAACTTGGTGCATTGGCTAAAATGAAACCTGAATTTGAAAAAAGAAATGTAAAAGTTATGGGTTTAAGCGTAGACCCAGTATCTGATCATATTAAATGGTTAGATGATATTAAAGATGTTTGTGGATTAAAACCAAATTATCCAATCGTAGCAGATGAAAAACTAGAAGTTGCAAAACTTTTTAACATGCTAGAAGGAGATGCTGGAACAACATCTATGGGACGTACTGCTGTAGATAACCAAACAGTTAGAACCGTATATGTTATTAGGCCAGATAAAAGAATAGGTTTATTTTTAACTTATCCAATGACAACTGGACGTAACTTTCAAGAAATATTGAGAGCTATCGATTCAATGCAGCGTACAGCAAAACATAAAATCGCAACACCTGCGGATTGGAAACCAGGAGAAGATGTGATTATTGTTCCTGCGGTTAAAGATGAAGAAGCAAAAAAAATATATCCAGATGGTTGGGAAACTTTAAAGCCTTATTTACGTAAAGTTCCAGACCCAGCAAAATAAATTTGGATCAAAAAAAATTAGACAAACAATCTCAGTATTGGGAAGATAACTTCTCAAGTAAACCTGAGATGTTTGGATTAACTCAAAGTTTATCAGCAGAAAAATCTTTAAAATTATTTAAAGAAAAAAAAATAGATAAAATTATTGAGATAGGAGCAGGACTAGGTAGAGATACTGTATTTTTTGCAAAAAATTCAATTAATACTATTGCTTTAGACTATAGTCCTTCAGGAATTAAAGTTATTAATCAAAAAATTAAAAAAAATAATCTATCAAATTTTATTTCAACAAAATTATTTGATGTAAGAAAAAAACTTCCATTTGAAGATAATTCTATAGAGGCTTGTTATTCTCATATGCTTTATTGTATGGCCATGACAACAAAAGATTTAAAAAAATTAAATAATGAAATTCATAGAATTTTAAAACCAGGTGGTATTAATATTTACACCGTACGTCATACAAATGATGGTGATTTTAAAAACGGAATCCATATAGGAGAAGATCTTTATGAAAATGATGGATTTATTGTTCATTATTTTTCAGAGGAAAAAGTAAGTTCTTTATTAAATGGATTTAAAAATATTACTCTTGAAAAATTTGAAGAAGGTAAATTTCCACGAAAATTATTTTTTGTCGTAAACAAAAAAATTTAAATTGAAGATTTTATAGCTTTGTAAATTGCGTCTCTACTTGTTTCACCAATACTTCTGTAAATTTCTTTATTATTTTTAAAAATTAAAAGTGTAGTTTGATATTGCACGTTTAGTAAGCTAGAAATTTCTTTATTTGTTATTTCAAATGTAAAGTATTCAATGTTATTAAATTCACTTTTTGCTTTATCTAAAACTTTCATTTGACTCGCACAAGATGAACAATATTTAGCCCAAGCATTTACTACCACAACCTTGCCGTCTGATTGTGCTTTATCAAACAATTCTTTATTAAAAGTTGTTATTTTCTCTAATGCATTGGCGCTAAATACAAATATACAAAAAATAAATATAAAAAATTTTTTCATGAAATTTTATACAACAAATATTAAAAACCAATAAGAAGCTAATCCTGAAAAAATTGTCGCAAGGATATTTCTGCTAAAAATTCCAACGCCCATAGCGATAATTGCCGCCAAAATTTTTGGATTATTTTCTAAATGTATTAATCCATTATTATCTAAGAATATAGCAGGAAATATAATTGCTGGAAAGATTGCAGATGGAACATAGGATAAAACTTCCCTTATTCTATCATTAAACATCTCTTTTTTAAGAAGTGCTATCATTGAAAATCTTGTTAAAAAAGTTATCAATCCACAATAAATAATTAAAGCCCAATCACTCATATTTTTTTTATTATTTTTGTTAAAATCATCGCTGTAAATAATCCTGCAAAAGCAGCTACGATCACATAAGCTTTATAAGGAATATAATTATAACCCAATGTAGCTACCAAGCCTGAAATTATAATAACAATTACATTTATCATTTTTCTAAAATCATTAACTAATAAAGCTAAAAAAGTTAAAGGTACCGCAAAACTTAAACCAAGTTTTTCAGGGATAGCTGAACCTAAAATAATTCCTAAAAATGTTGTGGTTTGCCAAATTACCCAACAAGTAACCCCTCCTCCAATTAAATGAAAATATTTATTCTTATCATTGCTTTTTTTGAAATACTCATTTGATCTAGCAAAAGCCTGATCAATTAAAAAGTATGAGATAATAATTTTCCAAAATAACTTTAGGTCTGAAACATGTTCAGAAACAACCGCACCGTAAAGCAAATGTCTTGAATTTACTGCTCCTACTGAGCTTATAATAACTAAGGAAGATGCTCCGCCAGAAAATAACTGCAAAAGAACTATTTGAGACGCACCACCAAAAATTATTAAGGACATTCCCATGGTAGCTAATGGAGTGAATCCAATATCAATTGCTAAAATACCAAATATTAAACCAAAAGGAACTACTGGTATCATTAATGGACTTACATCAATAATACCTTTTAAAAAAATTTTAAAATTACTATTCATTTTATTAAAAAGCTTTTTATTAGAAGCAAACTATATGATCAATATGAATTGGTCTTTTAATACCAAATTTTTCATCTACTTCATGTTGATGAATGTGATGTGAGTGTACAAAAACTGGAATTAATGCATTACTGGGTGTTTTAAGTGTGTAAATAAAATTTGTACCTCTAAATTTTCTATCAACTACCTCAAGTTTTAAGTTACTTTTATCATCATGTTCTAAATCTTCAGGTTGAAGTAATAATTGTACGTTTGAACCTTTTGGATAAGGTTTCATGAAATTTCCTTCAATTGTTCCTAAATCCCAATTTTCTAATGTGTTTTCACCAGTTACTTTAGCTGGAATTAATATTCCTCTATTTAAAAAATTAACAACCTCAACAGAGTTTGGGAAATGATAAACTTTATAAGGATCATCAAATTGTTTTAATTCTTGATTTAAGATTATTCCACATTTTGAGCCTAGATAAAAAGCTTCATAAGAATCATGTGTAACAATTATTGTGGTAATCTTTAATTTATTAAGTATTTTTTTTAATCTAACCTGAATTTCTTCTTTAAAACTTTGATCAACATTAGATAAAGGTTCATCTAACAATAAAAGATCAGGTTGAGTTATTAGAGATCTTGCGAGTGATGCTCTTTGAGCTTCTCCAGCACTAATTTGATGAGGATATTTATTTAATATGTGAAAAATATCAAGCAAATCAACTATTTCTTTTAAACCAATCTTTTTATCTTTCTTTTCCTTATTTCTCTCAGCTCCTAACAATATATTTTTTTCAACTGTATAATGAGGAAACAAGCTATTATCTTGGAACGCTAGAGATATATTTCTATTTTCTGGTTCTACATTAGTTGTTTTTGAAGATAATATTTTATTATTTAATTCAATTGATCCATTATCAATCTTTTCTAGTCCAGCAATTGTTCTTAAGATTGTAGTTTTTCCAATACCTGAGGGACCCAAAAGACATATAACATCGCCTTCATTCTTTATAGAAAAAGATACATTTTTAACTTTGGTTTTTTCGCCTACATTAAAATCAACATTTTTAACTTCAAAAAAATTTTTAGTCATTAGATTCTCTTAATATATATTTTGAAGTAATTATAATGAAGAAACTTGCAATTAAAATTAAAAATAATGAAGGTACTGCAGCAGCCTCTAATAAGTCCTCAGATGCAGAAATATAAGCAGTAGTTGCAAAAGTTTCAAAGTTAAAAGGTCTTAAAATAAGGGTTATAGGTAATTCTCGTACTATTTCTAACGATATTAAAATTATAATAAACAAAAGAGAATTTCTCAAAAAAGGAATGTGAATATTTATAAAAGTTTTTCTTTTTGAAAAACCAAGAAGGTACGCACTCTCATCAACTGAAATATTAATTTTTTCATATCCAGATTTTATTCCATTAAAAGCCAAAGAATAAAATCTTACAAAATAAACTAAAACTAATCCAAGAATTGAACCAATAAACAATTTTTTAATAGATAAAAAACCTAATGACTTAATTATATTTTCATCAAACCAAGCAATAAAAGTTATAAAAGCAATAGCCAAAATTACTCCAGGAATTGCATAACCAGAAATAGACAAAGTAGACAAAATATTTAAAGTTTTATTATTAGATACTCTATTTCCATAGTTAGATATCAAAGAAAATAATATTAAAACTAAACTAGACAAAAAAACTAAATAAAGAGTATTTAATAAAAGATCAATTATTTGTAGATCAAATAAGTTTTCTGGAAATTTTAGTGTCCAATATAACATTTGACTTAAGGGAAATAAAAAGCTCACAAAAAATACAAAAAAACAGAATATGAATGCTAAAAAAGATTTATTACCAGTAAGTTTAAATTTTTCTTTTTGTTTAAAACCACCTCTCGCATTGAAATGATATTTTGCTTTTCGTCTAGATAAATTTTCAAGCACAAATAATGAAAATATAAACAATAATAAAAAGAAAGATATTCGGTTAGCAAAAGCTAAATCATCAAAAGTTATCCAAGAGTTATAAATACCAGTAGTTAAAGTATTTATAGAAAAAAAATCTACTGCTCCAAACTCTGCTAGAGTTTCCATAGCAACTAACGATAAGCCAGCAACAATTGCAGGTCTAGCAGCTGGTAATATTATTTTATAAAAAGATTTAAATTTTGAAAAACCAAGATTTTTTCCTAAATCTATTAAGTTTTGTGACTGATATAAAAAAGATGCTCTAGCGAGAATATAAACATAAGCAAACAAAGAAAAGCTAATTGATATTATTGCTCCAAACATTCCATCAAATTTTGGTATACTTTTATTGTAGTTAGCATCACCAAATAAGCTTTTTAAAATAGTAAAAGCGGTACCATAGTTTTCAAAAAAAGCTGTTAAAGAGTAAGCATAAATATAAGGAGGAACTGCAAAAGATAAAATGAGTGCCCATTTAAAAAAATTACTTCCTGGAAATTTATAAAAAGATACTAAGTAAGCTGTTCCTGTGCCTAATATAAATGTTAAAATCAATACTGATATTAATAATGCAACTGAATTAAAGATATACTCTATTAAAAAAGTATTTTTTAAAATTTCATAATAATTAGACGTGCTTTCAAAAAAACTTGTAAATACCGTGATAATTGGAATTAATACAAAAAAAGAAATTAAAAAAGAACTAAGATACCAGCTGTTGAATTTCATATTATAATCCGCCTTATAAATGAAAAAAGTAAAGTGTCCGCTATAAATCCCCATTTACTGCGGACACTATTTAAGAAAATCAAAAATTAAATACTTTTAGGATATGCGGAACCTCCTTAGTTTTAATTTGAGACATTTTTCTTTTATTTATTCTTCTATTGATTTTTTTACACTCCTGAATACATGGGGAACATGCACTGGAAGATTTATTTAAATCAACATTAGACATAAATTCTTTTTTTTCTTTCACTTATTTCCAACCAGCAGCTGTCATTACTTCTAATGCTGCAGCTTGATGTTTTCCGTAAGTAGAAACTTTTGTTTTTAGATCTTGTTTAAAATCTAATCCCAAATTATTAACTACTAATGGATTTGGTGAAACACCATCAATCATTGGAAACTCAAAAGTATTGTTTGTAAAATGCTCTTGAGATTCTGGAGTTAATAAAAACTCTACTAGTTTGATAGCATTAGCTTTATTAGGAGCACCTTTAACTAAAGCTGCACAACTAATATTCATGTGTGTTCCTCTATCGTTTTGATTAGGAAAGAAAGCTTTAACTTTTTTAGCTGCCTCTTGTTGTTCAGCACCTTTTTTACCTGACAACATTAAAGCTAAATAATAAGTATTAGCAACAGCGATGTCAGCTTCTCCAGCGGCTACTGCCATGATTTGAGCTCTATCGTTTCCTTTAGAATCTCTAGCCATATTAGCAACAACTCCCTTTGCCCATTCAGCAGTTGCTTTTTTTCCATTATTCGCAATTAATGAAGCTACAAGTGATTTGTTGTAAATGTTACTTGATTTTCTTATTACTAATCTACCTTTCCATTTTGAGTCGGCTAAACTTTCATAAGTTAATCCTGACAAATCAGCGCCACTAACTCTTTCTGGAGAGTAATAAACTATTCTTGCTCTCTTAGCGATTCCAGTCCAATGTGATGTTCTAAAGTTCGATGGTACAGCTGCTTTAATAGCTGCAGATGTTAGGCCACCTTGTGTCATTCCTTTTGCTTTGAAAGCTCCACATCTTCCAGCATCTGCTGTGATATAAAGATCTGCAGAGGAATCTGCGCCCTCTTCAATCATTCTTTTTTCAAGAGCTCCAGATTTTCCATTTATTAAATTTACTTTAATTCCTGTTTTATTTGTAAACTTGGAATAAAGTTCAGCGTCTGCTTTATAATGTCTTGCATTAAAAACATTTACTTCATTTGCAATTGCAAATGTTGATACAAGCAAAGATGTAATTAGTGCAAATATCGATACTCTTTTCATTTATTATCCTTTTCTCCGCATAAAATTAAATTGAGAATGATAACTATTATCAATGAGAATGATTATCAATCGCAAGTATGTCGCACCCTAAACCAAGAGTTGTTTTGAGATTATTTAGGCTTTCCAGTCACCTATTTTACTGAATAAGAAGTTTCTAAAAGCCTGGACTCTAGCTGTGTTTTTGAGCGATTGAGGGTAAACAAAATGAGCCTCGGTTATAGGGCCTTCGGATTTAGGTAATACTTTAATAACATTGTTTGAATTGCTCACTAAATATTCCGGTAATGCTGCTAGACCAACACCAGATTCCACAGCTAAAAGTAATCCCATTACACTATTTACTTTCATTATAGATTTTCTTTTTTTACCATCGTGCATACCAAGTTTTAAAGCCCAGTCAGGGTTATAAACTGGTGAAGGAGCACCTTTGCCAAAAGAAATAAATTTATGTTTATTTAAATCACCAATTGTTTTAGGCATCCCATACTTTTCTAAATATTTGTTTGATCCATATATATAATATTTAATATCAACTAGTTTTTTTTGAATATAGTTAAGTTTTTTAGGTCTTCTCATAAAAATACCTATATCTGCTTGTCTAGTGCTCAAATCTAATTCTTTATCATCAAAAACCAGTTCGACCTCTATTCCTGGATTTAAACGCATAAACTCTTGGATTCTTGGTGTCAGCCAGTGAGTTCCGAAGCTTCTAACAGTGGTAATAGTTAGTTTTCCAGTAGGTTTATTCTTTTGATCTCCTAGTGAAGTTTCTACTTCTTTTAATTTACTAATAACTTCATGAGCAGTTTTGAACACATATTCACCATTTTCAGTAAGTGTTAAACCTCTAGCATGTCTTTCAAATAATTGGACCTTTAGGTCTTGTTCCAATGATTGGATTTGTCTACTGATTGCTGATTGGCTAAGATTTAAATTAATTGTTGCATTGGTAAAACTACCTGCTTCTGCAACCGCATGAAATATCTTTAATTTATCCCAATCCATTATTTATTTAAATCAACTAAAACTCTTCCTGAAATTTCCCCTTTCAATATTTTAGGATAAGTTTCAATTAATTCTTCTAAGCTAACTGTTTGAATAGATTTTTCTAATATATTAAAATCAATTAAGTTTACTGCTTCATTCCAAATAAATTCTCTTCTTTTAATACTACAATTTGCAGAATCTATTCCCCAAAGTTTTATTCCTCTAAGCATAAATGGAATTACATTTGTATTAAGTTCATTTGTATTAGCATTTCCACAAACAGTAATAATCCCATTTGGATTTGTTTGAACTATTGCATTTGCTAATATTTTACCACCAACAGTATCAACAACACCATCCCATAATCCTTTATCAATAAGTCTAGGATCTTTGTCAAATTCAGCTCGATTTATAATACTTTTAGCACCTAATGATTTTAAATAATCCACTTTAGAATCTTTTCCAGTTACTGCAGTTACATTGTAACCCATTTTATTTAATACCATAACAGCAACACTACCAACACCTCCTGTTGCTCCAGTTACTAAAACATTATTAACTTTTTCACCTAACAAAATTTCTTCTCTAGCTTTAATTGCAAATGCACTCATTAAAGAAGTAAATCCAGCTGTGCCAAGTATCATCGCTTGTTTGCTAGTTAAATTTTTTGGTTTTTTAACTAAGAAATCTCCATTAACTTTAGCTATTTGAGAATAACCTCCATAGAAAATTTCACCTACTCTAAATCCTGTTAAAATTATTTCATCATCTTTTTTAAACTTTGAATTTTCACTTTCTAATACTGTTCCTGAAAAATCTATACCAGGAATATGAGGAAACTCTTTAACTAATCTTCCTCCATTTTTTAAAATCATACCATCTTTAAAATTAAGATCAGAATACTCAACTTTAACTGTTACATCTCCATGTTTAAGAAAGCTTTTGTCTATAGATTTTATTTCTCTAGTATAATTTTCACCACTTTGATTAAGAATTAATGCTTTAAATTTGTCTGACACTTTATTTACTAATAAGTCTTAGGTATCTATTTTGTTTAGAAAGATCTTCTTTAAACTGACCAGTAAAGTAATTAGTTACTGTTGTTGCACTTTCTTTTTTAACACCCCTCATTGTCATACATTGATGTGCAGCATCAATTGTTACAGCAACTCCTTTAGCATCTAAAGATGACATTAGCGTATGTGCTATTTGCATAGTTAATCTTTCTTGTGTTTGCAATCTTTTTGAAAAAACTTCAACAACTCTTGCTAATTTACTTAATCCAACAACTTTATTATTAGGAATGTATGCAACATGTGCAACTCCTACTATAGGTGCCATATGATGTTCACAATGACTTGTTACAGAAATATTTTTTTCTATAACCATGTCATCATAACCTTTTACATCTCCAAAAGTTTTGTCTAATATTTTATTTGCATCTTGTGAATATCCACTAAAATATTCTTTAAAGGCTTTTACAACTCTTTTTGGAGTTTCTATTAAACCTTCTCTAGCTGGATTTTCACCCATCCAAGATAAAATTGTTCTAAAAGCTTCTTCGGCTTCTTTATCAGAGACTTTTTTTAACTCTTTATTGTCTTCAGTATTTTTAACTAGTTTCATTGCACGTTTTATACCCATAAATAGTTATTTTTAAAATATTTAATATATCTAGATATGTGCTACATAATTACCGAATATGTTCAAAAAAAGAGAAAAAGTAGTTGAAATTGAAGAGGGAAACCTCCTTTCTCCTAAATTTGATAATGACGGTTTAATTCCTGTTATTACAATGTGCTCTAAAACAAAAGATATCTTAATGCATGGTTACATGAATGTTGAAGCATTAAAAAAAACAATAGAAACAAAAGAAGCACATTATTTTAGCAGATCAAGAAATGAAATTTGGCACAAAGGTAAAACAAGTGGTTTTACACAAAAAGTTATCGAAATTAGAATTGATGATGACCAGGATTCAATATGGTTAACTGTTGATATTGGTGATGGAGCTAGCTGTCACGTCGGTTATCGTTCATGTTTTTATAGATCTGTTCCTCTGGGTCCAATCGATAATGGAAGAAAAATTGAAATGAAATTTTTAGAAAAAGAAAAAAAATTTGATCCTGAGGAAGTTTATAAAGATCAACCTAATCCAACAAAAATTTAATGAATGAAAAACAAAAAAATGTTCTAGGAGAAGATCTAGAAGAATGTTCTGCAAATCCTTTAACTGGTTGGTTTAGAGATGGTTGTTGTAATACGGACAAAAATGATCATGGTCTTCACACTGTTTGTGTAAAAGTTAATAATGAATTTTTAGAATGGTGTAAGGAAGCTGGAAATGATTTGATTACTCCTCATCCTGAATTTGGTTTTCCAGGACTTAAAGATGGGGACAACTGGTGTGTTTGTGCTAGCTGGGTAGCTAGAGCAATTGAAGCTGGAAAAGAATGTTCTATTTATTTAAAAAAAACTCACGTGAATACATTAAAAGTTGTACCTATTGAAAAATTAAAAAAACTTGCAATAGATCTTTCTTAATTACATATTTCCATATTTAGGCCCACCTCCACCTTCTGGAGTTACCCAAGTAATATTTTGTGAAGGTTCTTTTATATCACAAGTTTTACAGTGAATACAATTTTGAGAATTTATGACAAATTTTTCTACATTATTTTCATTTTGAATTTCATATACTCCAACTGGACAATATCTTTGTGCAGGCTCAGCAAATTTTTCTAAAGTATATTTTATCGGTAAATCTTTATCTTTTAATTTTAAATGAACAGGCTGGTTATCTGCGTGATTTGTTCCTGTTAAATATACTGAACTAGTTTTATCAAAAGTTATTACATTGTCTGGTTTAGGATAATCAATTTTTGGCATCTCATTTGCAGGTTTTAAAGTTTCATGATCTGCATGTTTGTGTTTTAAAGTAAAAGGTAATTTTCCTCTAAATAAAATTTGATCTATACCAGTAAAAATTATTCCTAAAATTAAACCCCAACTAAAACTAGGTTTTACATTCCTTGCAGCATACAATTCTTTATATACCCAGCTTTTTTTAAATTTATCTTCATAAGAAGATAAATTTTTATTTTCTTTTAAATGATCAACAATAGTTTCGGCTGCAATCATCCCACTTTTCATTGCGGTATGAGATCCTTTTATTTTTGGCATATTTAATGTTCCTGCATCACAACCTACTAGCAATGCTCCTGGCATATACATTTGAGGCAAACTTTGTAAACCTCCTTCAATAAGAGCTCTAGCTCCGTAAGAAATTCTTTTACCACCTTCAAGAATTACTTTTATAGATGGATGAGTTTTAAATCTTTGAAATTCATCAAATGGTGATAAATGAGGATTTTTATAGTCTAATCCAATAACATAACCAAGAAATACTTGCTTATTTTCAGCATGGTATACAAAACTTCCACCGTAAGTTTTTTTATCAAGTGGCCAACCTGCTGTATGCATTACAAGACCTTCTTCATGTTTTTCTTCTTTAATTTCCCAAATTTCTTTAAATCCTATTCCATATTGTTGAGGACTCTTACCTTTGTCTAATTCAAATTTTTTAATTAATTCTTTTCCTAAATGGCCTCTACAACCTTCAGCAAATACAGTAACTTTTCCATGAAGTTCCATTCCAGACTCAAAACTATCCTTTTTATTACCCTCTTTATCTAAACCCATATCTTGTGTAACTATTCCTTTAACCGAACCATCTTCGTTATATAAAACTTCACTTGCAGGAAAACCTGGAAATATTTCTACTCCTAACGCTTCAGCTTGTTCAGCTAACCATCTACATAAATTTGCAAGACTAATAATATAATTATTATGATTATGTTGAACTTTTGGAAGTAACCAAGTAGGCCAACTTAATGATTTTGTCTTTCCTAAGAATAAAAATTTTTCTTTATTTACTTTAGTTTTTATTGGAGCGTTTAGTTCTTTCCAATTAGGGAACAATTCATCTAAGGCTCTTGTTTCAAAAACATTACCTGACAATATATGAGCACCAATTTCTGATGCTTTTTCTAAAAGGCAGACATTAATATCTGGATTTAACTGCTTTAATTTAATTGCAGTTGAAAGCCCTGATGGTCCGCCACCTACGATTACTACATCGTATTCCATCACTTCTCTGGACATATTAATTTTTTACAGTATTTGTTATTTTTGTATAGTGTTTAATTTACTTAGTTCTTCTAAGAATTGAGGAAGTGCTTCAAATAAATCTGCTTCTAAACCATAATCTGCAACACTAAAAATAGGAGCTTCACCATCTTTATTTATTGCAACAATGACTTTACTTTCCTTCATTCCGGCTAGATGTTGTATTGCGCCTGATATTCCAACCGCAATGTACAAATCTGGAACTACTACTTTTCCAGTTTGTCCAACTTGATGATCATTGGTAATATATCCAGCATCGACTGCTGCACGTGATGCTCCAATGGCTGCATTTAATTTATCAGCAATTTCTGTAATAAGTTTAAAATTTTCTCCACTCCCCATTCCTCTTCCACCAGATATAACTACTCTTGCTGTTCCAAGTTCAGGTCTATCTGATTTAATTTCTTCTCTTTTAATAAACTTTATAAGAGTGCTCGCTTCTCCTACGTCAGCTTTAACAATTTCTGCAGATCCGCCTGAGGTTGCAGCAGGATCAAATGAAGTTGGTCTAATGGTTATGCATTTTTTAGAATCAGAACTTTTTACTGTAGCAAAAGCATTTCCAGCATAAATTGGTCTTAAAAATGTATCTGCAGATATAACTTTTATTATATCACTTACTTGGGAAGTATCTAATAATGCAGCTACTCTTGGCATTAAGTTTTTACCAAATGTATTTGCTGAACAAACTACATGTGAATAATTTTCAGCTTGTTTAACTATTACAGAAGTAAAATTTTCTGCTAAAAAATTTTCATATATTTCATTATCTATATGTATAACTTTTTTCACATTTGGTACTTGAGACATAGATTTTGCTACTTCTTCTGATTTATTACCTATAACAAGTACATGTAAATCCTCATCTATTTGAGATGCGGCTGTTATTGCATTTAAAGTAAAAGGTTTTACTTCTTTATTATTATGCTCTGCTATTAATAATGCTGACATTATATTACTTTTGCCTCATTTTTTAATTTTTCAACTAATTCAGCAACATTTGCTACTTTAATTCCTGCTTTTCTTTTAGGTGGTTCTTCAACTTTAATTTGCTCTATTCTTGGTTTTGTATCAATTCCCAAATCTGATGAATTAATTTGTTCGATAGGTTTCTTTTTAGCTTTCATTATATTTGGTAAAGATGCGTATCTAGGTTCATTTAATCTTAAATCACAAGTAACTATAGCTGGAATATTAACTTCAATTGTTTCCAAACCCTCGTCTACTTCTCTTGTAACTTCTAAAGATTTATCTTTAACTTCAATTTTTGAGGCAAAAGTTGCTTGTGGCCAATTTAAAAGTGCTGCAAGCATTTGTCCTGTTTGATTACAATCATCATCAATGGCTTGCTTACCCATAAAAATTAAATCAGGTTTTTCTTTATCTACAATTTTTTGTAAAATTTTAGATACAGCTAACGGTTCAACTATTCCATCAACTTTAACATGAATTCCTCTATCAGCACCAACGGCTAAAGCTTTTCTTACTGTCTCTTGAGCTTTTTCTTCACCAACAGTAACCGCAACTATTTCTTTTGCTTTACCCGCTTCTTTAATTTTTACAGCTTCTTCAATAGCATTATCATCAGGTGGGTTAGTTGACATCTTTACATTGTCGGTAACTACACCAGTTCCATCCTCTTTAACTCTAACTTGAACGTTATAATCAATAACTCTTTTAACAGCGACTAATATTTTCATTATGCTCTTAATAATTTATTCTCAGGATCGTAAGGACTTTCATCCAAAATTGTAGCATCATGCATTTTTCCTAGAATATCAATTTTTAATTTTTGTCCAGTTGTCGCAAGTTCAGGTTTAACCATCCCAATGGCTATTGACTTATTTAATCTAAAACCAAAATCTCCTCCAGTTGCTCTTCCAACTACTTTCTCGTCTTTATAAATTGGATTATTTCCTAATACATCAGCATCAGTGACATCGTGAACTTCCATTGTTACTAGTTTGTTTTGGAAACCTTTTTCTCTCCATTTATTTAATGCTTCTAAGCCTATAAAATTTCCTTTATTTGGATGAATAAATCTATCTAGACCAGACTCATAAGGTGAATATTCTATAGATAATTCAGTGCCAACTAGTTTGTAAGATTTTTCAACTCTTAAACTATTCATTGCTCTAATTCCAAAAGGTTTTAAACCTAAATCTTTTCCATGTTCCATTAATTTATCAAATATATGATTTTGGTACTCAATAGGATGGTGTATTTCCCATCCTAGCTCTCCTACAAAATTTACTCTAATAGCAGTACAAGGTGCATGCCCTATATCAACTTTCTTAGAGCTTAACCATTTAAATTTTTCATTAGAAAAATCATCTTTAGAAACTTTTTGCATTAATTTTCTAGCTTTTGGACCAGCAACAACTAATACACCAACTGAATTTGTAATATTTTCAAATTGTACTGAACCATCCTTCGGCATCCATTTTTGTATCCAATCATGATCTAATCTTTGAAAAGCTCCTGCTGAAACTAAATAAAAACTATCTTCAGCTTCTTTCATTATTGTAAATTCAGAATGAACTCCTCCTTTTGTATTAAGCGCATGACATAAATTTACTCTACCAATTTTTTTTGGTAGTTTATTTGCAACTAAATAATCTAAAAATTCTTCTGCTTTTGGACCCTTAATTCTACATTTTGCAAAAGCAGTCATGTCTAAAAGACCTACATTTTCTTTTACATTTTTACATTCTTTCTCAATAGCTTTAAACCATTTAGATCTTCTAAAAGACCAATCATCTTTTTGTTCCATTCCATCTGTTGCAAAAAAATTAGCTCTTTCCCAACCAAATTTTTGTCCAAATACAGCACCTAAATTTTTTAATCTATCATAACAAGGTGCCTGTCTTAAAGGTCTTGCTGCCTCTCTTTCTTCATCAGGATAATGTATGGTAAACACATTTCTATAAGCCTCTTCATTTTTTTCTATTAAATAAGATTTTGATGCATAGTCTCCGTATCTTCTTGGTTCAACACCAAGCATATCTATTGTAGGTTCGCCATCTATAATCCATTCTGCAAGTTGCCATCCAGCTCCACCTGCGGCAGTAATTCCAAAACTATGACCTTCGTTAATCCAAAAATTTTTTAATCCCCAAGCAGGTCCAACTATTGGATTACCATCAGGTGTATAACAAATTGCACCATTATAAACTTTTTTAACCCCTACTTCTCCAAAAGCAGGAACTCTGTGAATAGCTCCTTCAATATGTGGCGCGAGTCTTTCTAAATCTTCTTGAAATAATTCGTATTCTGAATCTTTAGAAGGTCCATCTACATAACAACATGGAGCGCCTTTTTCATAAGGTCCTAATATTAAACCTCCAGCTTCTTCTCTCATATACCATTGGGTATCACTATCTCTAAGCACTCCCATTTCTGGTTTGCCTTCTTTTTTTCTTTTAACGATCTCTGGATGAGGCTCTGTCACAATATATTGATGTTCAACAGGAATAACTGGAATTTCTAATCCAACCATTTTACCAGTTTGTCTAGCAAAATTTCCTGAACATGAGATTACATGTTCACATTCTATTGTTCCTTTATCAGTTTCTACAACCCAACCATTGTTTGTTTGTTTAATTCCTACGACTGTTGTGTTTCTGTAAATTTCTGCACCGTGATTTCTTGCTCCTGTAGCAAGCGCTTGTGTTAAATCTGCAGGCTGAATATATCCATCTTCAGGATGTTGAATTGCTCCAATTAAACCTTCGGTATTACACAAAGGCCAAATTTCTTTTACTTGTTCGGGTTTTAAAAAATTAACTTTAACTCCTATTGTTTGTGCTACACCAGCATACTGATGATATTCTTCCATTCTATCTTTAGTGCTTGCTAGTCTAATGTTTGATACCACACTAAAACCAACATTCTTTCCCGTTTCTTCTTCTAATTTTTTATAAAGATCAACAGCATATTTATGAAGTTGTCCTACAGAATAACTCATATTAAATAATGGAAGTAATCCCGCTGCATGCCAGGTTGAACCTGAAGTTAATTCTTTTCGTTCTATTAAAACTACATCAGACCATCCTTTTTTAGCTAAATGATAAAGAGCACTAACGCCTACCACTCCTCCACCAACTACTACTACTTTTGCTTTAGATTTCATCTTGCGGTTTTTACTAAATTTTCTTTAATAACGATACAAAATTTTTCATTTGTCATACAGATGATCCTAAAAGGATAGGCTGAGAAACTGCTGTAGTTAGCCAACAATCTTTTAAAGATCCTTCTATTGTATATTTTTCAACTTGCCATTTAAATTTGTAGTATTTTTTTTCTTTATCTAAAACTGTAACCTCAAAAGTTGCCACCCTATTTGACTTATACACTTCTAAAACTTCATGATTTGAGTGATTTAAAAGCATGGAATAAGAGTCATTTTTTAACATATTTTTAAATTTTTCAATTGGTCCTGTGACCTTTTGATTATTTGGATGGGCAAACTCCCAGGTTTGAATTATTCCACTATCTATATTAGGAAAATCATTTTTCATAAGTGCTGATAATTGAATTTTAACAACTTCTTTTGGCTCTATATTGATACTTGGTTTTATAATATCGGCTAACGTTGGTCTTAATAATACTAAAAATATTAAAATTATTTTTAAATATAAATTATAATTTATTAACGGTTTCTTTAACATCCTTTAAAAATTTTTTTCTTTTTTTATCACTAACAAAAGGGACTGCAAAATACCTTTTATAAGTTACATCTTTTATTCCACAAATATTAAATACACCTCTCCTTAATCTTTTAGTTGGCATATTTAGAAAAAAAGTTCTAATAGCAAATTGAGGAGAACCATAAGTACAAAAAACTATTGCTTTTTTTCCTTTTAAATTACCAATTGGATACCCATAGTTTCCAAAAAGTTTTTTAAAACTAAAGGCCCATGGTGGGGCTAAAACTTTGTCTATCCAGCCCTCTACAATAGCTGGCATTCTAAAGTTCCATATAGGTGCAATTAAAACAATGATATCTGATTTTTCTATTCTTTTTTGATGATCAATTACAACTTGATCTGGTTCTTCACCAGAAAATACTGGGTTAAATTTTTCTTTATACAAATCAACACAATCTACTTCATTTCCATTTTCATTTGCTGTTTTAATAAAAGTATCTCTTATTGCTGCGTTAAATGATTTTTCATTATAATGTCCATAAACTAAAAAAATTTTTTTCATTAATTCCAAATTTTATCTAATATTTTTTCTCTTCCACAGGCTTTTTTGTAACGTAAGTAATTTAGAAATTTAACTTGATAATAGTCTTGATGTATTGCCTCTGCCTTAAAAAATTCATCAAATTTTCTAACATAAGTTACAATTTTTTTATTAAATTTTTTTTCTAACTTCACAATACTGTTTTCAATTAAATCTTTTTGTTTATCATTCTGATAAAAAGCTACAGACCTATAACTATAACCTTTATCACAAAATTGGCCATACTTATCGAAAGGATCAATATTTATCCAAAAATGATCGAGTAGATCTTTAAAATTTGTTTTATTTTTATCATAAATAATTTCAATAACTTCAAAATGTCCTGTATTTCCATATGTAACTTCTTCGTATGTTGGATTTTTTGTATTACCACCTGAGTAACCTGAAATCACTTCGATAACTCCTTCTTTTTTTTCAAATGATTCTTCCATGCACCAAAAACAACCTCCAGCAAAATATACTTTTCCTAAATCTTGGCCAAATGCTGAGGTTTGCAATAATAAAAACAAAAATATAGCCTTGTATTTTGCTATCATTTTTTATTTCCAATTTACTTCAAACATTGCTTCATTTCTTCTAAGCTTAGGCAGTGTAAATGGTCCATTATAAGTTGCTTTTACTGCAGGACCTACAATTAAAATATTATCTTTTTTTAATTCATTTTCTAGAATCTCTTTATGTTTAATAAAATTTTTTTCAGATGCTCTTCCTGAATACCTAATTACCGCATAATAACCTTGTTTAATTTTTATTATTTTTAAATCAGATCTTGATGGATTTGGAACATTATCTTTATTAAATTTTGATGGTAAATAAAATTGCATAGTTACGTGTCCTTTTTTTTTTATTTCTGTGACAGGTATTGTCATTTCAATCTTTTCATTTGTTTCATTAGCTCCTGATATGTAATTAAACAATTTTCGAAAGCTGCTATTTTCATTTGTGTTGATAGCCTGAACTACCAAACGATCAGAATATTTTCTTATTTCATAAATTTTATTTGATTTTACTACCTTGTATTTAGCTTCTTCATTTGCCATAACTTTAGAATATGAAAAAAAAACTATGCTACAAAATATGAAAAGTATAATTTTTTTCACTATTTTTTTAGTACAGGAAATACTGGGTTAGATTTTAGAAATAATCTCTGATATTCTTGTTTAATACATTTGTTCTCTATATATTTTATATCTGCTTCTTCAGAAATCTTTTTAGCCTCATCATTTTGAATTCCATACTGTAACCACAAAGTTTTAGCTCCAAATTTAACAGCTTCTTTAGCAAAACCAGGTGTTTCTTTTGATGGTCGAAATACATCAACTATATCTATTTTTTCTTGAATATTATTTAAATTTTCTACTACAGTCTCTCCATTTATAACTTCTCCTGTAGCAAATGGATTTATGGGTATTACCTTATAACCAAAATCCTGCATATATTTCATTACAATATTAGCAGGTTTTCTTTTTAAGTTTCTAGGATCTTCTCCTTTTTTTTCAGAACTAATACCTATCATCGCTATAGTTTTTGAATTTTTTAAAATATGTTTTATTTGATCGTCTGTCATTATTACTTATTTTTTCTAATTTGATCTTCACAAAATTTTTTAGCTTCATCTAAATCTGTTATTTTAGATTCAGACAACTTTTGACTTCCTGCCAAACATGCATCAACTGCTCTTTTAAAATTATGATCTCTAAAATCTAAAACTAAATACATTCCTAAAATTATAAAAAGTAAAATTAAAATATTTTTTTTATTTTTAGTCATTATTTATTTTTCCATTTAGGTTTTCTTTTCTCTAAAAATGCTGAAATACCTTCTTTGGCATCCATTGCCATCATATTAATTGTCATCATTTTGCTCGTATAAGCGTAAGCTTTTCTTAATGGCATTTCTAATTGTTTATAAAAAGCTTGTTTTCCAATTTTTATTGTTAAATTTGATTTTGATGCAATTTTTTTAGCTATTTTTAAAACTTCATTATTTAATTTTAATTTTGAATAACAATCATTTATTAACCCTATTTCTTTTGCATAATTTGCTTTAATAGGTTCTCCAGTTAACAACATTTTCATCATGGACTTTCTATTAATTTTTCTACTTACTGCTACCATTGGAGTACTGCAAAATAATCCAATATTAACTCCAGGTGTTGCAAACAAAGCATCTTTTGTACTGTACGCTAAATCACAACTTGCAACTAATTGACATCCTGCTGCATAAGCTGCTCCATGAACTTTAGCAATTACAGGTTTTCTTCCTTCAACAATTTGAAGCATTAATTTTGAACAAAGATTAAATAGTTTTTGATATTTTTTTCTTTTTTTTAATCCTTTAACTTCTTTTAAATTATGTCCTGCACTAAATCCTTTTCCAGCTCCTTCAAGGATTATTACTTTAACTTTTTGATCTTTATCTAATTTTTGGAATACTCTAATTAAATCATTTAAATTTTTTGTAGATAGAGAATTATAAGTTTTAGGATCATTTATAATAACTCTAACAATATCTTTTTGTTGATTTACTACTTTAATATTCATTTATGATTTTTTTAGCTTACCTTCTTCTCTCATCTTAGCTCTAATTTTAGTGGCTGAAATTTTTTGTATTTCCTCAGGTAATACTATCTCTTCAATTTTATAACCAACTCCCCTTCCATAACAAATGTTGGTAATATTTGGCACTAACATGATTTTAAAACGCCCTTCAAATTCTGGATTAAGCCTATCTTCAATATTCTTTTTTACAGTTTCAAAATCAAACGGATTATCATCAACACCCTGAACATCTCTAATTTGAATACAAACTTGGCCTGTCTTTTTAATTATTTCTTTGAATAAAGTATAATGACCATCGTGAAAAGGTTGCCATCTTCCTAACATTTGAGCAGTTGGTTTTTTATCATCCCATTCGTAAGCCATTATTTTATCTCCTTATATATTTTTGGTGCCCAGTTTTTAGCATCTTGCGTAGTAACATGAAAGTCATACTTATCGGGTTTTACAAACATCTTGTTAGTATCATCAAACCTTCCTTCTTCAATTGTATCTACCCAAATAATATAATCTGCAGGAAACAAATTTCTTGCTTCTGGTGTTGGACAAATAAAATCAGCAATAACATTATTGCCTCCATTTTTTAATTTTAATGCCTCATCTGACATTCTTTTTGCTTGTCTTGTTCTGCCTTCTTCTGAAAAATCCCAATCATTAGCAGCTTTTCTGATTTCATCTGCATTTAATCTTTTACATTTAATTAATTTGGATAATTCATTTGCCAAAGTTGTTTTGCCTGCACCGGGTAATCCCATTATTAAAATTATTTTCATTTTATATTAAACTGTTAGCAACCCATTTATGAAATTGATGAGTTGGTTGATCCATTGCAGGAGAAAAGTTTCCTCCATTATAAACTGGAGAATGTCGTCCATCTTGCATACCTTCAATAGCACTTACATCTTCTAGCATGACATTTTTCCAAAATTTTGAATTTTCTTTTCTTAATTCTTTTAATTCTTCACCATTAGCACTTTCATCACCAACATAATATATTTGCATATGTTCCTTGGTTTTATCCATTCCAAGAGGTTCTAACCAAAAAACATAAAAATGATCTATATGTAAGCCTATCATTACATTTGGAAACAGCGCAATATACTCTGAATTTTTCAACATACTTTTTTCCCAATTAGAAAAAGTATTAAATTTTTTATTTCCTTTTACTGGTTGCTCATACTTTTTACTTCCTTGACCAGCAAATCTATTTGGTAAACCTTGAATATGATAATGATCATTAATATTTGAAACTTTATTTAATTCAGGATGGATTGTTGGTAAATGATAACTTTCACAATAATTTTCAATAGCAAATTTCCAATTACATTTTACTTCTAAATTAAAATAACCGTAATCATTTGAATGAACTAATAAATTATGATCATCATTATTAATGAATTTAGACCATCTTTGTTCAAGAGGTTTAATATATTTATTAAAATCGATTTCATTTGAATTAATATTCACAAAAATAATATCCATCCAAACTTTAGTTTTAACTTCTTTTAAATTACTTTTATTTTTATCAAATTTATCAAACTGATGAATATCAAGTCCTCCAATATGAGGTGTTGCAACAAGATTTCCTGCAAAGTCATAAGACCAAGAGTGGTATGGGCATCTAATAACATTTTTTAAATTACATGGTTTGTCTAAAAGTTTAAAACCTCTATGACTGCAAACATTATGAAATACTCGAATCTTCATATCTTTACTTCTAATAATTATCAGAGGAATCCCGAGCAGATTATAGGGTTTTGCATCACCGGCATTTGGAATTGAACTTCCAACTCCTACGACAGTCCATTTGTCACAAAAAATCTTATCTCTTTCATAAGCTAAATAATCTTCACTTATATAGCACTCATTTGGAAGGCCATTTGCAGCCTCTATTTGTTTATCTACATCTTTTAATTTTTGAATGTCTAAAATTTCTGAGAGGGTTTTATTTTTATGATTTTGATCCACAAAAAAAATTATCATGAGCATTATTTTTGGCAACAAATTTCGTTTGGAGTTCTTGTTGAATTTCTTTGACACTATTTTCAAAAAGGATAATGATCTAAAAAATGAATTTTTCTTTGGAAATTAGTCCACAAACTGACCTTGAAACAGTCCCAAAGGTAAGTGATGTTTATATTACAATGCTTCCAGGTGGAGATTATAAAGAGACAGCTCAACAAGCAGTTGAGCTTATTAAGAAAGGCTTTAATCCTGTTCCCCATTTTCCAGCAAGATCAATAAGTGATGAAAAAGAGCTAAAAGATTACGTTTCTCGATGTAAAGATGGAGGAGTTAAACAAGTTTTAGTAATTGGTGGAGGTCGAGAACCAGTTGGAAAATTTGACAGCTCATTTCAACTTTTAGAAACAGGTTATTTTGAGAAGATGAAGATAGGAATCGCTGGACACCCGGAGGGGAGTCCTGATATATCCGATTCAGATTTAGAAAAAGCTATGATAGATAAAAAGCCTTACGCTGACTACATTGTAACGCAATGGTTATTAGATCCGCAGCCTATTATAGATTTTATCTCTAAACAAAGCATACCAGTTCATGTGGGAATTACTGGGCCTCTAAAAATATCTAGCTTAATTAAATTTGCTAATATTGTTGGTGCAAAAAATTCCTTAAACTTTCTTAAATCTAACTTTACTAAGGCATTAGATTTATTGAAACCTAAAGACCCTAATGATTTAATTGGAAAAATTAAATCGCATACTGATTTTTTCCACATTTATACATTCGGCGGCTTGAAGGAAACAAACAAGTGGTTGATGGAGAACAAATATGTCTAATGAATTTGACTATACTAAACTAAAACACGCAACTTCAGTTGATCAATCAGATCGTGAAGTTCCATATAACTTAAGACAAAGCGGACCTACTAAAGTTGAAATGTTAATTTCAACAAGAGTAAGAAAATCTCCTTACTGGCATTTATCAATGCAAGCAGGTTGTTGGAGAGCAACAGTTTACAATCGTATTTACCATCCAAGAGGATACGTAAAACCAGAAGATGGTGGCGCAATGGTAGAATATGATGCAATTGTTAACCATGTTACTATGTGGAACGTGGCTGTTGAAAGACAAATAAGAGTTAAAGGTCCTGATGCAGAAAAGTTTACAGATTATGTAATTACAAGAGATGCAACAAAAATTTCTCCTATGAGAGCTAGATATGTAATTTTATGTAATGCTTATGGTGGAGTTTTAAATGATCCAATTCTTCTTAGAATTTCAAAAGATGAGTTTTGGTTTTCTTTATCAGACTCTGATATTGGTATGTATCTACAAGGTGTTAATGCTGATGGCAGATTTAATTGTACTGTAGAGGAAATTGATGCTTGTCCAGTGCAAATTCAAGGACCTAAATCAAAAGCACTAATGAAAGATTTATTAGGTGATCAAATTGATTTAGAAAACATGCCTTTTTATGGTTTGGCTGAGGTTAAAGTTGCTGGAAGAAGTTGTGTTATTTCTCAATCAGGTTTCTCAGGTGAAGCTGGTTATGAAATATATTTAAGAAATGCAACTTTATATGCTGATGATATGTGGAATGCTGTTCTTAAAGCTGGAAAAAAACATAATTTAATGGTTATTGCTCCTGCACACCATAGAAGAATTCAAGCAGGAATTCTTTCATGGGGACAAGATATGGATCAACAACACAATCCTTTTCAATGTAATTTAGGTTATCAAGTTTCTTTATCTGGAAAAGGTGAATGGAATAAAACAGCTGATTATGTTGGTAAAGCGGCTTTAGAAAAAATGCATACAGAAATTAAAGCAGGGAAAAAACCTTATAAACTCCAATTAGTTGGTCTTGAACTAGGTGGAAAACCAATAGAGGACTATGCCCCGGATTTTTGGTTAATTTCGAATGCTGATGGAGGAGATCCCGTTGGTTTTATAACTTCCCCTTGGTACCATCCTGAAAAAAAAACAAATATAGCAATGGGATATGTGCCGTTTGATGGAACTTTAAATTCTAATGGATTTCCAAAAGGTAAAACTGGAACTAAATACAAAGTTCATTTACCTGAAAAATACTCAGACAAACCAGGAACACCTGTAGACGCTGTTGTAGTTGATATTCCATTTAAAGAATCTTTCAATGCTAATACAAGAGAAGTTGTAAAAGGATAATTCTATTTTTTGAAGAATTAAAAAAAATAAATGTTTGGTGAATTTCTTAATATAGTTTTCAAATCTATTAAATTAGATAAATCCCTTTACAGCGATAACAAAAATTTTGGTGAGGCATCTGTATACTTTGCGGGTCTCATCATGATTTTAGATGGGATCGCCGGTGCTGTTGCTGCTAATACAATAATTAAAACGGCTGTAGCTATGTCTGGATTAACTGCAATTCTAACTTGGTTTATTTGGGCAGTATTTATATTTGTTATTGGTGTAAAACTATTTCCAGATAAACAAACTAAAGTACCATTTAAAAAAGTTTTAACAGCAGTTGGTTTTGCACATGCACCTGGTTTATTAAGATTTTTTGCAATCACACCAGAATTAATGATACCAATAATTTTCTTAACTCAATTTTGGATTTTTGCTGCTCTAATAATATCTACAAAACAAATTTTAAACCTAAAATCAAATTTTAAATCTTTTGGAATTGTGTTTTTGTCTTTTTTAATTATAGTTTTTCTGTCAATATCTTTTGTAATGAGTAGAATGGATGTGTTACCAATCAATCACATTTAAATTGGAAAAATAGTTTTTGAAATTCGACAAGATTTACAAAGTTTATAGCCTGTTAAAACAAGATTCTGGAAAACAGTCTCTTCTTCTTTTTTACATTCTTCACAAATATTATCAAAATCTTTTAAGTCTTTTGCATTAAGTTGATTATCTTCAGTCATTATCAGTCAATCCAGCTCCTGCGGCACCTTGTTTTAAACTATCACTTTCTTCGACAAAAGTATCTTCAGAGAGTTTATAAAGATTTTTCCATTCTATGTCATTAAAAGTATCTTTATTTTCTAAAAAAATTACTTCAACATTTTTGGCTATTAATGGAAATTCTTTTTTTAAAAAATTTGAATAAATGTTAACATTAAAATTTAATAAAAATTCATTTTCATCAAACTTAAATAAAATTTTTTTTCCTATTATTTCTGAGCTTCTACTTAAAAAGGGTAACAATAAAAGTGGGTATGCTATTCCCTGAAATGTGCATTTTTTTAAAGGTTCAAGTGTTTTAATTTGATCCAAAAAACTTACTCCAAGGATAATAGGACAAAAAGCTGATTTATTTGATTTGTTATTTTGATTAATCAATTTTAGATTTTCAAAATTTTCTTTATTTTTGTTTTGATAATATTGATTTAAATTTTTAATTCCTGGAAAACCAAATAGCTCTAATAATCTAATACATTTTCCAACTTCTTCTGCAATCCCCCATGAAAATCCTACTGCACGACTAGCTCTTTTTGATGTTGTTTCTATTTCACTTAAAGATTTCATAATTTAAGAATGAGATTTATAAACCCACTGTTCATCATAATCTTTTAATTCATTAGGTAAGGGCGCACCCTGAAACATATTGATTCGAAGCCACTTATCGGATCTTGGGTCAAATTTTAATGCTCCAAAAAAAGATAATTTTAATCTCAGCATATCTATAGGAATAATATTTTCACTAATCGTATTATCTTGAATTTCTGAATAAGGAAATTTTTCAATAATAAAAGCTCTTCTTACAACATGTCTTAAGTCTGAATTTTCAATTAAAAATTTATCAATCGTTAAACTATTTTTTGATTCCAATAATTTATCATATAATTTTTTAACATCTCTTGCGATAGCAAGAGGTTGCTCTAAGTCTGCTCCTTGTTCTTTAAAACGATCTGCTAATCTAGGCTCTTCTTTATTTTTTGAAATAAACCAAAATTTTTTATAATTTTCTTTTTTATCAAAGTTAATAGTAAGAACATTTGGGTATTTTTTTTTTATAATAGTTCTTAATTCCTCGACTGTTCTATTTGTTGGAATGTTAAAGTATTTTTCTTCATCAGAACTCATTTCTTTTACAAGTGGTTCTATTATTTTTCCATAAGGTTCCATCATAATTGAAACAATATATTCGATACATTCTTCACAAGTTTCTTTCTCCAACCAAAAATAAATTTCATTAAATGGATAGTCTATTTCAAAATTAAATTTATTATCTATAAAATCTAAAAATTTTCTTACATCTTCTAATAAAGATTTAATTTTCCTAAGCTGAAAATCACTTTCAGTATTCCAACTAGTAATATTTTTAATAGAGTTTCTTACACAATTTTTAAATAAATCACTGTCTTGAGTTTCAACCTTTTTTATTTCTCTAATTTTTTTTAAAGCTGTTTCCCTACAAAGTATCCAATTGTTGAGTAAAGTGGGGTGATTAACAATAAATGGTGCCATACCTAAACCAGTTGAATTTCCTATTCCAAGATTTTTACAAATTTTAGGATCTAATTTAACTGCTTTTTTTGGATTCCTATATTTTGCTACATGATTAACTTGATCAAAAGTAAATTGTCTAACTAAATAAACCAACATCATTTCTAGTCTAAAAGGACCATTTATTTCATCTCTATTTTTTATTCTAAAACGATCTGCCAATCCAAATTTACCAGAACCATAAACTGCAGTTGTTCTATAAAGATAACCTACTCTGTCTAATAAATTTAAATTAGGCTGAGTTCCATTGCTTAGGCTTTCAATAACATGATTAAATACTCTCACTGATTTATTTGCTCTTGATAAAGTCAGTTCTTTATAAGACAATCTACCAATTTCTTGCTTTGGTACTTCGTTTTTTAATCTTTCAATATCTTGTTTGCTTGGTACACCATCATGTAATGTAAAAGCTGCATCCCATTTGGTAGCAATTACTCTATCTGATCTTTCATCATCATTAATTTTATTAGCAAAACAAATTAATGAATAAACTCTTTCTTTCTTTTTAAAAGAGTAAACAGCTACTCCAAATCCATTATCATCTAAATCAAATAAATCTCTATTATAATCCCAATCTTTAAACTCTTTTAAAAAGCTTCTTAAAAATGATAACTTGGATTGATGGAATGAACCCAATCTCGATAATTTCATAATTATATTTGGATCTCGTAACTCTATATTCATTTTTAAATAGATTTATAAAAATTAAACCAATTGTTACCAAGTATCCCTTTAATCTCGGTATCTGAAAAACCTACTTTTTTTAATCCTCTTTCTAAATTTACAAATCCCCTTGCGTCCTTAAACCAATCAGGTTGTTTTGGAAAACCAGGTTTATTTTTTGAACCTTCGCCATAATTTTTACTTTTAGACCAAGTTCCATTTCTCATCCATTCTACAACTTCATCTGGTTGATTTAAACAAAGGTCAGAACCAATTCCAATTTTATTTACATTTATAATTTCTGCAGTTTTAGCTATCATCTCACAAAAACTATCAAGAGTACAATTTGTACCATCTTTTAAGTGATGAGGATAAAGTGATAATCCCAAAATACCTCCACTATCGCTTAAACTTTTTAATAAATCAGATGATTTATTTCTTTTTACATTATACCAAAATGATGGGTTTGCATGAGTTATTGCAATAGGTTTTTCACTTATTTCTATGGCATCAAAAGTACTTTTTTCTGCTGAGTGAGACATGTCAACTACTATACCAACTCTATTCATTTCTTTTATAACTTCACGACCAAAATTAGTTACACCACTGTCAACTTTTTCATAACAACCAGTTGCCAATAAAGATTGATTATTATAAGTAAGTTGCATAAACCTACAACCAAGCTCATGAACTTTTTCAACTAAATTAATATCATCCTCTATTGGAGAACAATTTTGAAAACCAAAAAAAATAGCAGTTTTTTTCTCAATATTTGCTTTTTCAATATCTTTAAAACTTTTTCCTAAAAAAATTAAATCTGAATTATCTTTAAACAATTTTTCCCATTTTTTTATTTCATTTAATAATTCATCAAAATCTTCATGGTATACAATTGTTGTATGAACTGCATCAAGACCTGCTTCTCTATTAATTTCAAAAATTTTTCTAGACCAATTGCAGTATTGAAGGTTGTCTATTCTAAATTTCATTTTGATTATTAATCATAAACCATACCAATATGGTTTTTAAATACTATTTATTTTATTGAAATTTTTATTTAATTTTGAAATAAAGTTTGTACTAAAAAAATCATGAAAAAGAATAAAAATCTAAAAGTTTCAATTGTTATGGGTAGTCAATCAGACTATAGAACTATGAAATTAGCTGGGAAAATACTTAAAAAAATGGGTATTAAGTTTGAAACTAAAATAATTTCAGCTCATCGCACTCCAAAAAGAATGTATGAATTTGCAAGTTCAGCAAAAAAAAATAATATTGGGGTAATAATTGCAGGTGCTGGTGGTTCAGCGCATTTACCAGGAATGATTTCTGCATTAACATCTATTCCCGTTTTGGGAGTTCCAATTGAAAGTAAAAAACTTAAGGGATTGGATAGTTTGTTATCTATAGCTCAAATGCCAAAAGGAATTCCTGTAGGCACTTTAGCAATTGGTAAGGATGGAGCAATAAATGCTGGACTATTAGCATCTTCTATTATTGCTAATAGCAGTCCAAATGTTAAAAAAAAATTAAATAGTTGGCGATTATCACAAACAAAATCTATAAAAAAAAATCCTAAATAATTAAAAGATGTCAGAAAAAAATTTAGGTATTATTGGTGGAGGTCAGTTAGGAAGTATGCTCTGTACAGCTGCTAAAAAACTAAATATAAAAACAACTATTTATTGTGATGATATTGATGCTCCAGCACAAAATTTTTGTGATGACTTCATTTTCGGCGAATATAATAATAAAGAAAAGATTCTTGAATTTATTAACAAAGTTAATGTGGTAACTTATGAGTTTGAAAATATTCCTTATGAGACTCTTAATGAAATTAATAAAATAAAACCTGTATTACCAAAACCATCTGTTAATAGACTTATCCAACACAGAATAGCAGAAAAAGATTTTATAAATAAACTTAATATTAGAACAACAAGATATGTTGCAATAGAAAAAAAATCTGACATGGATACTTTAGAAGATTTTCTTCCAGGAATTTTAAAAACTACAACATTAGGTTATGATGGAAAAGGTCAATACCCTATAAAAAAAATTGAAGATATTAATTCTCTTAATATTGATTTTTCCAAAGGATATATACTTGAAAAATTGGTAAAACTTAAAAAAGAAATTTCCGTTATTATAACAAGATTTGGTAATAACAATTTTGATATATATGAGCCTATAGAAAATATACATCAAGAACAAATACTTAAATATTCTAAAATACCTGCAGAAATTAGTCAAAAAATATTGCAACAATCAAAAGATTGGGCTACTCAAATTGCTGAAGAATTAAAATATATTGGCACTTTATGTGTAGAATTTTTTATAGATAGAAATGAAAATTTATACGTAAATGAGATTGCGCCACGAGTTCATAATTCTGGTCATTTGTCTATTAACGCATATAACGTAAGTCAATTTGAAAATCATGTAAGAGCTGTATGCTCTCTTGAAAAAATTCCATTAAAAAAATTATCTAATGCAAAAATGATTAATCTGATAGGAAACCAAATAAAACCATATAGACAAAATTTTAAATTAAATGATAATGAATTTTTCTTTGATTATCTCAAAAAAGAAATAAAAGAAAAAAGAAAAATGGGCCATATAACAACCTTAATATAAATGCTTAAATCTATAGAAGGAAATTTTAATCATCCAGAAGTAAATGAACTTCTAACAAAACATTTTATAGAATTGAGAGCTGCATCTCCTGAAGGAAGTGCACATGTTTTGGACATAGCAGGTTTAAAAGTTGCATCCATAAAGTTTTGGAGTTTATGGGAAAATGAAAAATTATTTGGTTGTGGTGCTTTAAAATTTCTAGATAAAGAACATGGTGAATTTAAATCAATAAGAGTTCATGATAATTTTAGAAACAAAGGTAATGGTATTATAGTTATTAAACATTTAATTGAAGAAGCCAAGAAACTAAAAATAAAAAGGATAAGCATTGAAACTGGTGCTGGAAAATTTTTTATACCAGCTAGAAAATTGTTTAAAAAATGTAATTTTGAGCCTTGCAAACCCTTTGCTCATTACAAAGAGGACGTAAACTCAATCTATTTAACCAAACTAATAAACAACGATTAGAATAAAAAAACCCAAAAAGTATCAATTTAGTTGACAAAACCCTTGAAATTCTAAACAAAGCTAAAATTACTTAATTATAAGTAATAAATTAATATAACAAAAAATAAGAAGATAAATATGAGTCTACAAGGTAAAGTAAAATGGTTCAATCCAACCAAAGGTTTTGGTTTTATTGAAAGAGAAGATAAAGAAAAAGATGTGTTTGTACATGTTTCAGCAGTAAGAGATGCTGGTATGAACGGTTTAGATGAGGGTCAAGCTTTGACTTTCGATGTTGAAGATGGTCCCAAAGGTCCTTCAGCAGTTAACTTAAAAACTGCATAATTTTCACAATATCATTTATTGGCTATAAATTATTTCAATTCTTAATTAAGAATTGATTTATTTTCATAGCCAATAAACTATTCTTATAATTAATAAAGAAATATAATTTGAGTATGATTGGTATACTAGGTGGAATGGGGACTCAAGCCGGCCTTGATTTTTGTAATAAACTAGCAATTTTGTATAGAGGTAAGATCGATCAAGATTATCCTTTATTCTTACTTTATAATAAATCAAATATTCCAGGTAGACCAGAGTCAATAGGTGTCCAAACAAAAAACCTGTCTACTAAAGTAAAAAACAAAAAAAATAAAAAGAAATATTTTTCAGTTTTAAAAAGCTTAATTAGTGGTTGTCAGATTCTTAAAAAAAGTAAATGTAGATTTATAGTAATCCCCTGTAACACAGCACATTATTGGTATGATGACTTGCAAAAAAGAATTAAATTACCAATAATTAATATGCCAAAAGAAGTTTTCAATCACACAGTTAAAAAATGTAAAAAAAATTCATTTATTGGTTTGCTTGCTACTGAAGGTACTATAAAAACTAGCATTTATAATAAATTTTTTGACGAAAATTATAAACTTATTTATCCAAACACAATTATCCAAAAAAATTCTGTGAATAAAGCTATAAAACTTGTGAAAATGGGAAAAGTTAAAAAAGCTAACAAAATCATTAAACCTGCAATAAATTATTTAATCAAAAAAAAATGTAAAAAAATAATTCTTGGATGTACTGAATTACCAATAGCTATTTTTGCATTTAAATCATTCAAAACAATTAAATCATCGAAAATATTTTTGGACCCTAATCTAATTCTAGCAAATGCTGCTATGAAAAAATATAAAAAATAAATAATGCAATCTAAAGAAAAGCCATATGTATTATATGTGGCTGAAGTAATTTATTCAAAAGTTTGTGAAATTAAGAAAAAAAATCCAGAATTTTCAAATATTAATGCGATTGAAATTTTTATTGAATCTAAAACTTATAAAGAAATAAGTAATGGACAATTTCATGATAAATGGTTCAAAAGATTAAAAAAAAATAATTTTATTGATCAAAAAACTAAAAAAAAAATTCCTGATGAAACAATAAGATTGTTACAAATTCAAAAAGATATGATGATTAAACAATTGGTTCAATTTCCAAATTTATATCATGCAAAAAGTTATTATCCGCTAGAAATATCACAAAGAGCTTTTGATCATTTATGGAGAATGTGTGAAAGTTATGAATTATGGTGTAGAGAAACCAAACAAGCTGAGTTAATAGTTTTAAATATTATTGACTAAATTTTTTTAAAATTAGTTTTTTTTGTACTATTGCAAACCTTTTCTCAATTAGTCTCTTTAAACCTTCATTAAATTTTTTTTGATTATTTTGTTTAATTAATTTTTTATGCGTTAGAGCAATTCTTTTTTCAACTAACTTTTTAAACTCTTGATTGAAATCTCTTTTATTATTTTGTTTTCTGACTTCATCTTTAACTAAAGCTAATGAATTTTTTCCAGTTTTCTGTTTTATTGTACTGTCAATAATATATTGTATTCCAGCCTTATAAACATTACCTGAAGAAACAATAGTTACTCCTGGACCCAATAAAGAAGCGAATGGCAAAAAACCGCTTAAAAATACAAATGAAGTAATTAAAAAAATTACTCTTAATAACTTAAACATCATTTTATCTCTCTCCAAGATAAATTTATGTGATTTAAAACATTATCTCAAATAAGAAATAGTCCAAATTAGGCTAATAATCTTGTAAATTACGTTTTGTTTATAGTCTATAAAACTAACATGTTAAAAATACTTCCTTTTATATTCATTGTTCTTTGGTCTTCGGCATTCATAACTACAAAACCAATAATTGATAATAGTGATCCATTTGCTGCTCTTGCATTTAGATTTGCTCTAGTTACTATAGGCTTTTTTTTATTTTCTATTTACTCAAATCAAAAAATTATAGTAAGTAAAAGAAATTTTTTAGAATCTTTTTTAAGTGGTGTTCTTTTTCATGGTTTTTATCTTGGAGGAGTTTTTTATTCAATTTCAAAAGGAATGCCTACAGGAATTGCTGCTTTGATAGTAACTCTTCAGCCTGTTCTTACTAATGCTTTGAGCGGTCCTATATTAAACGAAAAAGTTTCAGTTAAACAATGGGTCGGGGTTTTATTGGGATTTGTTGGAGCTACTCTTGTATTAGGTTTAGATGTTGGCACTAAAATACCTCTTGCTGGAGTCGTTGCAACTATAATTGCTTTGTTGTCAATCACATTTTCTACTATATGGCAAAAAAAACTAAGTAATAATTTACCTTTATCTGTTAGTAATTTTTATCAAGCAGTAGGTGGATGTTTGTTTCATGTTTTTATAATAATTTTTTTTGTTGAACCATATATCAACTTTACAAAAACATTTATTATTGCAATGAGTCATCAAATCTTTCTAGTATCTTTTGGTGCGTTTACCATATTAATGTTTTTGATCAAAAAAAACTCAGCAAGCAAAACTGTTTCAATATTTTTTTTAATTCCAGCAACATCTGCTTTTATAGCTTGGTTTTTTTTAAATGAAACATTAACAAATTTAGACCTTGTTGGATTTTTGATTGCAACAATTGGTGTTTATATAGCAACTCGCAATTGATAAAATTAATTTCCTAGATAACCAAATTCTAAAGAGGCATCTGTAATTGAATGATATAAAGACTCTCCAAAACTTCTAAGAGCAAATAATCTAATTTTTTCAGGCTTATCATCTAACATATCTACTGTAAATGCTATGCTGTTAAACGTAGAGTTTATTGAATTGTTTTTTTCTAAAATATTAAAATTAAATGGACATCCTTTTTTTAAAACTTCTTTGAGATCTTTACCTTCTAATTCAATTATAGCTCGTGAATGAGATAGGTCAGTTACAGCAAAGTCTGTTTCTTTAAAAACTTCTGTAATATTTTTTAACAAATTTTTTTTAGTTGATACTAAAAGCCAATTTTTTGGACCATTCCATAAAATTCTTGTATTATTATTATTAACTACATTTAATGGTTCATTTTTTAACTTTAAAGTATCAATATCAATATTTTCAAATAAAACTTTAGAATTTTTGTACTGAACTATTTGAACAATAAGTAAATTTTTAATTTCTGAAATTTTTATTAAATTTTCTTTATTTTTATTTTCATGATTTCCAAAAAGACCTGTTTTATGAATATAGTTTAATGCTGATACAGATGTCATGATCTCACTCTTTCTCCTTTAGGATCAACATAATGAGATGATACTATTTCAACAGGTATTATTTTGTTTTTTAAAGGAGACATTGCAAAAAGTTTTTGTCCAATCATATTTTTTCCATCTTTAATTATTGCAAGAGAAAATGGATTATCATACTCAACGCTCCAACATGATGCGGATACATGACCTAATTTAGGGTTTGGAAGTTTCGCTTTTGCATCTTTAACTATATACGATCCTTCTGGGATGCTCGTTTTTTTATCTAATGGAATAACACCGACTACTTTCTGTCTATCTTTAGTTATATAAGCTGTTTTGCTTAAAGATCTTTTTCCAATAAAATCTTTCTTTTTGCTAACTAATCCGTCTAGTGAATTATCATATGGAATTGTACGTCCATCTAATTCAGATCCAGCAACGTGTCCCATTTCAATTCTTAATGTTGATAATGCCTCCGTTCCGTATGGTTGAATATTAAACTCTCTTCCAACCTCCATTATTTTTTCCCACATATAATTACCATGATCAGATTCCACATTTACTTCATAAGCGAGTTCACCAGAAAATGAAATTCTGTAAATTTTTGCATTAACACCAAACAAATTACCTTCCATATAACCCATAAATGGCAAACCTTCGTTTGAAACATTTAAATCTGGAAATAATTTTTTTAGTAAATTTCTTGAATTTGGTCCAGCTATTGCAGCGCCTGCCCACTGTTCTGTAGACGAAACTACATTTACATTCAGCTCAGGCCACACTAATTGTAAATAATATTCTAGATGTGACAGTACGTTTGCTGCCTGAGCAGTAGTAGTTGTCATGTGATAATGATTTTCCGAAATTCTAGTAGTTGTCCCGTCATCCATTACAATTCCATCTTCTCTTAACATTACACCATATCTTGCTTTTCCAACTGGTAGCTTAAGCCAAGCATTTGTATAAACTCTATTTAAAAATTCTGCTGAATCAGGTCCTTTAATATCAATTTTACCTAAAGTAGTTACATCGCATACTCCAACATTTTGTCTTACATTTTTTGCTTCTCTTTTCGATGCTTCAAATAAATTTTCATTTCCTTGTTTGTAATATCTTGGACGCAACCAAACACCAGCATCGACAAATACTGCATTATTTTTTTCATGCCAATAATGCATTGGCGATTTTCTAGTTGGTTTAGAATGTTTTCCAATTTCTCTTCCAACAATAGCTCCTATTGAAACTGGTGTGTAAGGTGGTCTAAATGTAGTATGGCCTACTTGAGGCACAACTTTATTTTCAACATCTGAAACCATTTGTAATCCATTAAGATTACTCGTCTTACCTTGATCAGTAGCCATTCCTAATGTTGTATATCTTTTAACATGTTCTATTGATCTATAACCTTCTCGTAAAGCAAGCTGTATATCAGAAACAGCAACATCATTTTGAAAGTCTAAAAATCTTTTATAATTTTTACCTTCTGGTAATGGTACACACCAAAATTTATCATGATTGGAAGATTTTTTCTCAACAACTGTAGGAACTGAAACTTTATTATCTTCTTTTGTTATTTGCTTTGATAACTCACTTCCTTTTTTAAAAGATGTTTTTAATGTTTCTTCTAATGTAAAAATCCCATTAGCTGCTCCAAGAGTTGTTTCTTTTTGTTTCGATTGACTTGGTATAAATGCATCTATTTTTTCATTGAATTTAGTTTTATTTCCTGATTGTGAAGCCAGATGAATTGTTGGTGTCCAAAATCCAGAGACACAAATACAATCACATTGTATATTTTCAATATTACTTATATTTTTTTTATCCTCTGATATTTTAGCAATATCTGCGGACTTAACTTTTTTATAACCTTTGGCTGCTACAACAACATATGAAAACTTTATGTTTATATTTAAGTCTTTAGCTTCTTTTATAATTTCTGAATTAGGATTTTTTCTTGTGTCTAAAACTATAGGATCAATTCCATTTTTCTTAAATTCTATTGCAGTTTCATATCCACTATCATTATTTGTAAATATTAATGGTTTTTTTCCAACTAAAACTCCATAAATTTTTAAATATTCTTTAGCTGCTGAAGAAAGCATAACACCTGGAGTATCATTATTTCCAAAAACTAAAGGTCTTTCTATTGATCCAGACGAAATAATAACTTCTTTTGCACGTATGTACCAAAGTCTTTGTTTAGGACTATATTTTTTTGTTTTAGGTAAATGATCGCTAATTCTCTCAGACATAACAAGCATATTGTGATCGTAATAGCCAAAAACTTGAGATCTATTTTTCACAACTACATTCGGCATTAATTTAAGTTCAGATATTATTTTTTCTGCCCATTCTTGCCCACTTTGATTTCCAATTGTTACTTCACTAGTAAGAAGACTTCCACCAAACCTAGATTTGTCTTCAGCTAAAATTACTTTTGCTCCATTTTGAGCAGCAGCATATGCGCTCGCTAAACCAGAAGGACCTGATCCTGTAATTAATAGATCACAATATTCGTATTTATGTTCATATCTTTCTTTATCATGTTTAATTGAAGCAGCTCCAAAACCTGCTGCTTTTCTAATTATTGGCTCATAAACCTTATACCAAAAGCTTTTGGGCCACATAAAAGTTTTATAGTAAAAACCTGCGGGAAAAAATTTATTTAAAAAATTATTTATTGCACCAATATCAAAATCTACATTTGGCCAACAATTTACACTTTTTGCTTCTAAACCTTCAAATAAATCCTGTTCTGTTGCTCTTACGTTGGGATCAACTTCATTATTTCTATTCATTTGAACTATTGCATAAGGTTCATCTACGCCTGCTCCAAAAAAACCTCTAGGCCTATGGTATTTAAAACTTCTGCCAACTAAATGAACTCCATTTGCAATTAAGGCTGAAGCTAAAGTATCACCTTCATAACCAAAATATTTTTTACCATTAAAATTAAATGAAATTTTTTTATTTCTATTTATTAATCCACCTTTATCTAATCTAAAGTTTTCAGACATTTTTATACTTCTTCGTTTGCTTTTAATGTTTTAAATATTTCGTGAGTTAAAGTATCCCTTTCAACTTTAATCCATTGTCTGCATCCAGAAATGTGTTGCCATAATTCTAAATGTTTTCCTCTTGGACTTTTACGTAAATAAACAAAATTATCCCAATCTTGATCTGAAACTTCTTTGTTTAGTTCTGGCCTTTTAACTGTTGCATCTCCACCATATGAAAATTCATTTTGTGATCTTAATCCGCAGTGTGGACATTTAATATGCAACATTTATGAAATCCAAGTTTTTGTTCCAAGACCTTTTTCATCAAGTAAATGCCCAGTACTAAATCTATTTAAACTATAACCTGCATTTAATTCGTGAGGTCTATCTTGAGCTATAGTATGAGCAAAAGTCCAACCAGATGCAGGAGTTGCTTTAAATCCTCCATAACACCATCCACAATTTAAATATAAACCTTTAATATGTGTCTTATCAATAATAGGTGATCCATCCATAGACATATCCATAATTCCTCCCCATGTTCTAAGCATTTTTAATTTACTTAGAAACGGAAACATTGCTATTCCTTCAGTTAATACATGTTGTAATGTTGGAAGATTTCCTCTTTGAGAATAACTATTGTATCCATCAAGGTCTCCACCCATAACCATTTCACCTTTATCAGATTGGCTGCAATAAAAATGTCCTGCTCCAAATGTAACAACATTATTTAATATTGGTTTAATTGGTTCTGAAACACATGCTTGTAAAAGATGAGTTTCTATAGGTAATGTTATATTTAATTTTTCTGCTAGAATATTTGTACTTCCAGCAACACAAAGGCCAATTTTTTTTGCTTTGATGTTGCCTTTTGAAGTTCTTATTCCTAAAATTTTTCCATTAGAAATATCAAAACCTTTTACTTCACAATTTTGAATAATATCTACTCCCATTGAGTCTGCTTGACGTGCATATCCCCAAGCAACTGCATCATGTCTAGCTGTACCTGCACTTGGTTGCATTAAACCACCAAAAATTGGAAATCTTACATTTTCTGAAAAATCTGCCATTGGAATTAATTTTTTTACATCTTCTCTTTGTAGAAGAACCGCATCAATTCCATTTAATCTCATTGAATTTCCTCTTCTAGAGAAAACATTCATTTGAGCATCAGAATGTGCTAAATTAATTATTCCTCTCGGAGAAAACATTACGTTAAAATTTAATTCTTGACTCATGTTTCTCCATAAATTCATTCCAAATTCACTAAATAGACCATTTTCATCATGCATATAGTTTGATCTTATAATTGTAGTATTTCTTCCAACATTGCCTCCACCTATCCATCCTTTTTCTATAATTGCTACATTTGTTATTTTGTGTTCTTTGGCTAAATAATATGCGGTAGCTAAACCATGTCCCCCTCCTCCAATAATTATAACGTCATATTCCTCTTTAGGAGTTGGATCTTTCCACGCAACTTCCCAGTCTTTATGACCTTTAAGTGCATTTTTAATAAGACTAAAAACAGAATATTTTTGCATGATTAAATTTTATAATATTGAATATAAATAGTTCATATTTTTTTTATATATAATTTTTAGATATTTCCAAAGGCTTCAAAAAGAGATACTAATCGAGCAATTTAAATATTTATAATAGATTTTTAATGAGTGAAGTTAAATCAGATATCCAAATAGCAAGAGAAGCAAAAATGCAGCCAATAAAAGATATATTGGCAAAAATTAATGTACCAGACGAAAGTTTTGCATTTAGTCCAATGGGTAGACATATTGCAAAAATAAACCTTGAATATCTTGAAACTTTAAAAAATAAAAAAGAAGGCAAACTTATTCTAGTCACTGCCATCACTCCAACACCTGCTGGAGAAGGAAAGACAACAGTTTCAGTTGGTCTATCAGATGGGATAAATAAAATTGGCAAAAAATCAATTGTATGTTTGAGAGAACCAAGTTTGGGACCATCTTTTGGAATGAAAGGTGGTGCTGCTGGAGGTGGATATGCACAAGTAGTCCCCATGGAACAAATTAATTTACATTTTACTGGAGACTTTCATGCAATCACTTCAGCTCATAATCTTTTATCAGCCCTTATAGATAATCATATTTATTGGGGTAACAAACTTAATATTGATGACAAAAAAATTGTTTGGAAAAGAGTTATGGATATGAATGATAGAGCATTAAGAGCAATTAATATTAATACAAAAGGTGTTGCAAAAGATTTTCCAAGAGAAGACGGTTTTGATATCACGGTAGCTTCAGAAGTTATGGCTATCTTTTGTTTATCAAATAATTTGAAAGATTTAGAAAAAAGAATTGGAAATATTACAATTGCTTATAACAAAAATAACCAACCCATTTATGCTAAAGACTTAAAAGCTCAAGGTCCTATGACCGTTTTGTTAAAAGAAGCAATTAGACCTAATGTTACTCAAACTTTAGAAAATAATCCTGCTTTAATACATGGTGGTCCATTTGCTAATATTGCACATGGATGTAACTCTGTAATTGCAACAAAAGCTGCTCTACAACTTTCAGATTACGTAGTAACTGAAGCTGGATTTGGAGCAGACCTTGGTGCTGAAAAATTTATCGATATTAAATGTAGAAAATCAAATTTAAAACCTAGCTGTATAGTTGTAGTTGCTACTATCAGAGCATTAAAAATGCATGGTGGTGTAGAAAAAGATGATTTAAAAAAAGAAAATGTAGAAGCTTTAAAAAAAGGTTTAGTAAATTTAGAAAGACATATTAATAATGTAAAAAAATTTGGTGTAGAATCTGTAGTGGCAATAAATCATTTTATTATGGATACTGAAAATGAAATAAAAATATTAAAAGAATATTGTGATAAAATAGGTGTAAAAGTAAGTAAATGTACTCATTGGTCAGATGGTGGTGAGGGAACTAAAGATTTAGCAAAAAAAGTTTTAAAGATTGCGGAAAGTTCAAATCCTGGAAATTTTAAATTTTTATATGATGAAAAAGATACTTTATGGAATAAAATAAAAAAGATTGCCAAAGAAATTTATAAAGCAAGCAATATTACTGCAGACAAAAATGTTAAGGAACAGCTTAAAAATTTTGAAGAGAATGGTTATGGTAAATTACCTGTTTGTATTGCAAAAACACAATACAGTTTTTCAGTAGATCCCAAACTTAAAGGAGCACCTTCAAATCATGAAATTCCAATTAGAGAAGTAAGGCTTTCTTCTGGAGCAGAATTTATAGTAGTTGTCTGTGGATCAATAATGACTATGCCTGGATTACCAAGAGTTCCTGCTGCAGATTCTATTGTTTTAAATAATAAAGGTGAAGTAGAAGGTTTGTTTTAATCAAGCTGCAGATTTTAAATACTCTAACCAGTTTTTTAACTCTTGCATTCTCGAATCTTTATTTGAAATTTTAATTTCTTTTTCAATAAAATTTATATGATCTTGAATTTCTTTTTCATCTCTAAAGCATTTTCTGTCATTTATTAGTCTATCTTTTCTAAACTTTATTAAAGTAATCATTTTATGATAAGTAATTTCAGGATGATATTGTAGCCCCCACACATCACTTATTCCTGATTTAAAATGAATACTTTGTATTTTATTAATTTTGTTGGATGCTAAGTTTATTGCTCCATCGGGTAATGTAACCACTTCATCAAAGTTGAATGCTGGTGAATTAAATTTTTTTTTTTTTGATGTATATAAGGGGTGTTTTGATCCATTTTCATTAATTTCAATATCATTTGCAATTCCTATATGTGCACCATTTTTAGATTTTTTTACTGTTCCTCCAGCAGTAGTAACTGCAACTTGCATTCCCCAACAAATTGCTAAAATTTTTCTAATATTCTTAAAGCATTCTTTCATAAAAGATATTTGTCTGCGAATTTCTATGCAATCATTATAAATATTTAAGCTGCTACCACCCCATATTAAACCATCATATTTCTTTATTTGAGGTAATATTTTATCAAAAGTTTTTTCTGAACATGGATTAAAAACTTCAATATTTAAATCCTTTGTATAATATGAAAGACTTTCTTTTAAGCTTTCTGCATGTGTTGGTATTCCAGAATTTTTAAAGTTTTCATTTTCTTTTTGAAGATTTCCTTCAACAACTAATAAGTTTAAATTTTTCATAAAAATAGTTTTCCAGAAATACTATGTTGATATAAAATTTTCATATCGTCAAGAGTCATTTTTTTTGGATTTGTTGATGTGGAAGGGTCTTCCAATGCCATTTTCGATAATTGATCTAAATTAATTTTATTCTCCTCGACAACATCTGAAAGTTTATGTGGTATATTCAACTCTTTTCTTAAATTTAAAATCCAGTTTAAAAAACTTTCAAAATTTTTATCTAAATTAAGATAATCGCAAATAGATTCAATTCTTTTTTCAATTAAACTTTTATTAAAAGTTAAAACATAGGGCATAAATATTGCATTAGATAATCCATGATGAATATTAAATTGTGCATTAACAGGATGGCTTAAAGAATGAATTGCTCCTAAACCTTTTTGAAATGCTGTAGATCCCATGCTGGCTGCAGCCAATAAATCTGCTCTTGCATTTAAATCTTTTCCATTTTTTACTGCCACTAAAAGTGATTTTTTAATTAATTTCATTCCCTCAATGGCTATTCCGTCTGCCATGGGATGAAAACCTGGTGCACAAAAAGCTTCTAAATTATGAGCAAGTGCGTCCATTCCAGTTGCTGCAGTAAGTCTTGGTGATAAATCAACGGTTAAAACTGGATCTAAAATAACTATAGAGGGCAAAAATTTTGGATGAAATATAATTTTTTTCACACCAACTTTCTTATTAATTATTGCAGAAGCTCTTCCAGTTTCAGATCCTGTTCCAGCAGTTGTAGGAATAGCTATAATTGGAGCAATGTCCTTTTCATTTGCTCTTTTCCAGTAATCTCCTATGTCCTCGAAATCCCATATAGGTCTGGATTGTCCTGACATAAAAGCTATGGCTTTACCAACATCTAAGCCACTTCCACCTCCAAAGGCTATAACTCCATCACACTTATTTTTTTTAAATTCTAAAACTCCTTCTTCTACATTTTCTCCAATAGGGTTTCCTGAAAAATTTGAAAAAATAGCTAAAGTACTTAATTTTTTTTTAAACTCAAAAATAATATTTTTAGTCATTTCAAGATTTATAAGATCTTTATCAGTTACAAATAATGGGCTTGAAATTTTCAAATTTTTACAGGCTTCAGATAAATCTTTAATTCTATCTTCTCCTACCCATAAAGAAGTGGGGTAATTCCAATTAGTTTTCATAATAAAATATTATTGTAATTTTCGCTTTTTTGTTAGTAAAATACATTTATAAATTTGTGTTTACATAAGGAAAACTCAATGACAAAAGTAGCTATTATTGGAACAGGACCTTGTGGTCTTTCAATGCTAAGATCTTTCGAACAAGCTGAGAGGAAGGGTGAAAAAATACCTGAAATAGTTTGTTTTGAAAAACAGGAGGATTGGGGAGGATTGTGGAATTATAGCTGGAGAACTGGATCAGATCAATATGGTGATCCTGTTCCTAACAGTATGTATAGGTATCTATGGTCAAATGGGCCTAAAGAATGTTTGGAATTTGCAGACTATTCTTTTGATGAACACTTCGGAAAACCTATTCCATCATTTCCACCAAGAGAAGTTTTATATGATTATATTACTGGTAGAGTTAAAAAAGCTAATCTAAAAGATAAAATAAAATTTAACACTAGTGTTACCAATGTAGTCTACAATGGTAATAATTTTGATGTTACATCCCACGATAAGAAGGATGATAAGTTTTTAAAAGATACTTTTGATTACATTGTTGTATCAACTGGTCATTTCTCAGTACCATTTATCCCAGAGTACCCTGGAATGAAATCTTTCCCAGGAAGAATATTACACTCGCATGATTTTAGAGATGCAGAAGAATTTAGAGGAAAAAACGTTATTGTTTTAGGAAGTAGTTATTCGGCTGAAGATGTTGCTCTTCAATGTCATAAGTATGGAGCTAAAAGTGTAACCATAGGCTACAGACATAATCCAATGGGATTTAAATGGCCTAGTGGAGTAAAAGAAGTGCATTATTTAGACAAACTAGATGGAAACAAAGCAATCTTCAAAGATGGACACAAACAAGAAGCTGATGCAATAATTCTATGTTCTGGTTATCTTCATCATTTTCCTTTTTTAACTGAAGATCTAAAACTAAAAACTAGAAATAGATTGTATCCACCAAAACTATATAAAGGCGTTGTATGGCAAGATAATCACAAATTGCTTTACTTAGGTATGCAAGATCAATTTCATACTTTTAATATGTTTGACTGCCAAGCTTGGTATGCAAGAGATGTGGTAATGGGTAAAATTAAGCTTCCAAATAATGTAGAAATAGAAAAAGATATTAATAAATGGGTTGCTTTAGAGGAAAAATTAGAAAATCCAGATCAAATGATAGATTTTCAAACTGAGTATACAAAGGAACTACATGGGCTGTCTAATTATCCGAAAATTGATTTTGAATTAATTAGGAAGCATTTTAAAGAATGGGAACATCATAAAGTAGAGGATATTATGACTTATAGGAATAAATCTTTTTCATCACCAGTGACTGGATCTATTGCACCAATTCATCATACACCGTGGGCATCAGCAATGGATGATTCTTCAAAAGCTTTTTTAAATCAATCGAAAAAATAAATTTTATTTACAATCTTATATTTAATTTTTTATTTTTTAGGATGGTTTTTAATAAATTCAACATCAAAGGAATTTTTTTTTTATTTATTTTTTTCAATATATATGGCGCTATCTCTCTAGCAAGTTGTTCTCCTTCAACTGTATCCTTAGGCATAAATTTTTTTTTTGCTTTTTTAAATGTAAATCCTTTTCCTAAATAACTTCCCATTTTGCTATTTCTTCCGCCTGATGCACTGACATATAAATCTCCTACTCCTGCAAGTCCTAGTGTTGTTACTTCTTTTCCTTTAAAATATTTAGTTAAGTATTTCATTTCAATTATTGATTTTTGAAATAAACTTGAAGACATATTTAAACTTTGACCTGCTCCAATTATCATTGCGTATATATTTTTTATCGCAGAACATACTTCTACACCAATAACGTCATTAGAAAATTCTATAACGTAATATTTAGTAGAAATCATTTTACCTATCTGTTTGGCTATTTTAATATTTTTATTAGCTACAATTACACTAGTGTGATTTTTTCTAGCTAATTCTTTTGCTAAACAAGGGCCTTTTAAAACTGAAATATTCATTCCATTATAATTCTTTTTTAATTGTTCTGAAATTGTTAAAATTTTATTATTTTTTTTTTCGTACTTTAATCCTTTAGTAAGTACTAATATTGGATTTTTGAATTTTAACTTTTTTAGTTCTTTGCTAATAAAATCAATACCCGAAAGACTTAAAGCTATTACAATTAAATCAAATTTTTCTCTCAACAAATCTGTTGAAAATTTTCTAAATTTTAAACTTTTTGGAAGATTTATTTTTAAACTTGAGTGGAATTTATTTTTTGAAGATAGGTCTTTAATGAAAGCTTTACTATAAGGTTCTGTAATAGTAACTTTATTTTTATTTTCCAAGCAAGGAATTGTAAATGCCGATCCCATTGCCCCACCACCAATGACTAATATTTTTTTCATTTTTAATCTATACCAAGGTGTTTTTTTCTTTTTTCTACCCAAGTTCTTATTAAATTATCAAATATCAAACCTATAAAAGCTACACAAATACCAAGTGTAAATCCTATACCTGCACCTTTTTTATCAGATAATGCTTTTAAAATATATTGTCCCAAGTCTTCAGTTCCAATAAATGCTCCTATAATTACCATGAAAAGAGCAAATACTATTGTTTGATTTAAACCAAGCATCATATGTGGAAATGCTAAAGGAAATTCTATTTTAGTTAATCTTTGGAATTTATTTACACCAGACATAGTTGCTGCATCATGTAAACCAACTGGAACACTTCTAAGTCCCTCAATGGTGTACCTTGTTGCAGGTATTGTGGCATAGACAATAACTGCAATTAATACTGATGTGTCAGTAATACCAAAAAGCATCATTACTGGAATTAAATAAACAAAAGATGGAAATGTTTGAAAAATATCACATACTCCCAACATAAAATTGGCAGAATGTTTATTTTGAAAACATAAAGTTCCTACTGTAAATCCAATTATACAAGATATAATAACTCCAAAAGTTGCCATATATGTTGTAACTAAGGCTCTGTCCCACCATGGGCTTAAGGCAATAAATAATGTTAATCCACAAACCACTAAAGCTGAACGAATTCCACCAATCAAATATCCTGCACCGACAACTAAAACTATTGTAGCAACTGCAGGCATTCTTAAATATAAAGCTCTCATTGGCTGAAGAACGTCTTGAATTAACCATGTATTAAATGCTTTTATATACACAAAGAAAGTATCAAAGATCCAATCAACACCTCTATTCCAAAAATCCGCTGTTGATATTCCTTTGTTGTGAGGAACTTCAAACAAATAATTGAAAGTGTCTTTGAACAAAAAAGTTCCAATATAAGCAAGTATAATTCCGATAATTACTGTTGCAGCAAAAAATAAAATATTTTTATTTCTTTGATAGAATGTCAGATTACCAAAATAATCTGTTTGTTTATTTGCCCAAGCCAAAGACATTTTATCTAAAAGAATTGCAATTAAACTAATACACAATCCAGCTTCTAAGGCCAAACCGATATTGAGTTGGTTTAAGGCTAGTAATAAATTAAACCCTAAACCTTTTGCACCTATAAATGCAGAAATAACAGCCATAGAAAAACACACCATGATGACTTGGTTTACTCCAATTAAGATATCTCTTCTTGCGGTTGGAATTAATACTTTAAACATTAGTTGCCAGTTGTTACATCCGCTCATTCTACCTGCTTCAATAACTTCTGGTGGTATTGCTCTTAAACCTAATATAGTTAATAATATCATTGGTGGAACAGCTACAACCATAGTTATAATTACTGCAGCATGATCACCAACTCCAAAAAGAACAAGTGCAGGAACCAATACCGCGTATTGAGGCATTGTTTGCATAACTAAAAGTATTGGATATAAAGCTTTCTCAACACGTTTACTTTTAAATGCCGCTATACCTAAACCTAAGCCAAAAATAAATGATAGTGGTGCTGCAACTAGTATAAACGAAAGAGTTTGCATCGAAGGTTTCCATTGACCAAATATAGAGATGTAAACCATTGTTAATCCCGCAAACAAAGCTAGACCCTTGCCGCTTAACTTATAAGAAAGTATTGCTGCGCCTGCAGCAACAATTGTCCATGGTAAACCCGGTAACTCTGCCCAAGGATTTTTGTCTATCCAATCCCAACTGGTAAATGCAACAATGGTTTCAAGTCCACCTAATAAAATCTCTCTAATTAACTCTATTAGAAATGTCATAAACGCTGTTAAATTTCTAGTTATTTGTAAAACTAAAGGCCGAGTTCTGAATTCTTGAGTATCTTCGTTCCAAAACTCAATTGGCATCCATTCATTCATTAAAAAAAATAACGAATCATTTATCCAAATAGGTAACCACCCAAGTAATGGAGGCAATCTCCAAAAGACGTCAAAGGCATAATACCTTACTTCTTTGCCGAGAAAAATGTAGGAGCTTTGATTGGGATCTTTAACAAATTCTGCTTGTCCTCTTATAAATTTATATGTTTCGGGAACTTCAATAGCAAAACATAAAGCAAAAAATACAATCAATAAAAATAACCATTGAAATGTCTTTGGATATTTCTTTATAAATTCCATGATTTAATTATTATTTTTTCTTCCTCCAAAAACTGTATTAATTATTTTTGTTGGATTGATAGAGCCAACAATTTTATTATTTTGATCTATAACAGCTACCGATTTTTCTTGGGTTAAAATTTTTTCAGCAACATTTTCAATAATTTCATCTCTTAAAACTTTCAAATCTCCTAAATTTTCAGTAGTAGATGGATCCATTACATCTTCAATTAATAAAACTTTTTCTCTAGGTACTTCTTCTGTAAATTTCCTTACATATTCAGTTGCTGGATTTAAAACAATATTAGCAGGTGTGTCTAACTGTTCAATTATTCCATCTTTCATAATGGCAATACGATCAGCAAGTTTTAGAGCTTCATCAAAATCATGTGTGATAAACATAATTGTTTTTTGTAATTTATCTTGAAGTCTTAAGAACTCATCTTGCATTTCTTTTCGGATAAGTGGATCTAATGCTGAGAAAGGTTCATCCAGAAACCATATATCAGGTTCTACAGCTAACGATCTAGCAATTCCTACTCTTTGTTGTTGACCTCCAGAAAGTTCTCTTGGAAAATAATTTTCTCTTCCATCAAGACCAACAAGTTTAACCATATCCATTGCTTTACTAATGCTATCTTCAGTTTTAATTCCCTTAATTTGGAGTGGGAAGGCAATATTTTCTACAACTGTTTTATGAGGAAGTAGAGCAAAACTCTGGAAAACCATTCCCATTTTACTTCTTCTAAGATTAATAAGTTCTTTGTTATTTAGTTGTAACAAATCTTGACCTTCTATAAAAATTTTACCACCTGTTGCGTCTGTTAATCTAGAAATACATCTTAATAATGTAGACTTACCAGAACCAGACAAACCCATTACAACCAACATTTCTCCTTTTGCAACTTCAAAAGAAGCATTATTGACACCTACAATACATCCATTTTTTTGAAAAGTTTTCGCGTCAACATTTCCATTCGCCTCTAGAAGCATTTTCTTGGCATTTGCTCCAAAAATCTTATAAACATTTTCACATTTGATTACTGGCTCAGACATAAATTTTTAATTAAGTTATATGAAATTAAGATAAAATTAAATCCATATAATTATTACATTTCCTCCTTAAAAATTTTTAATAAAATATACTCTTGTATCAATCCCTGTGCTTAAAAAACTAAGTGCCTCCCCACTAACTGTAATCGACTCATTAACTCCCACATTGTCTCCACTTACTGTAAATCCTGCAAAACACTTATTTTTTTCTTCATCCCACTTAACAAATGTTTCATCAATTTTGTTTCCATTAATTGTATAAATTTCATGTGCTCTAAAATTAAGAAAATTTGCACCCATGATTGCCCGTTGTGGTATCAATTTTGTTGCTTTACAGACTTGCTCATATACTTCATCTGTTAATTTATGGTGATCTGTACCGTCAAAAGTTACTAATATTCCTGAAGGAAGTTTTGATATTAATTCACCTAATTTTTTTTCCTGTGCAATTCTTTCCTCTTCTATTTTCATTTTCTTTACTAATTCATCACCCTCTCCAAACATAATATTTAAAGCAAAAAAAGATGAAATTACAATTAGAATTATAATTACCAAACCACCAAACTGTTTGGTAAATTCAGGTAGATCTTTAATTCTAGCTAAATAATTTTCTTTTGACATTTAATCTTTTAACTTTCCATTTTTCCAAATACCCGACTTTTGCTTTCCATCAGCCCAAGTAAAAATTCCTTTTCCATTCATAAATCCTTTAGCCCACTCACCTTCATAGGTTGATCCATCAGGAAAAGTCAAAACACCTATTCCACTCCACTCACTGTTTTTAAATTCACCTTTATAAATGTATCCGTTAGGCCAAGTTTCAACTCCTTGACCATTTTTCTTTGTTCCTACCCATTCTCCTTCATAAGTGGTTTTGTCTGTATAAACCCATTTACCATAACCATTTTCACAATTTCCCTCTTTACATCCAGTGCTTCTCGCTAAAGCGACTGATGCGATAAATAAACTTAAAATTATGCTGATGAAATATTTTTTCATTATAATATTTTATACAAAATTAATTAAAAAAAAATCAAACATTTTCCTTCTTTTTAATGCATGAATAAAAACTAATGTCTTTTTCTGAATTTTCAGTTTTTATATTTCTTGTAATTTCATGGATTAATTCACCTGTTTTTCTGTCAATAATACCTGACTCTGAATAACTATTCTCCTTATTAATTGATTTGAACAAAACTACATCATTATTTACAATTTTAACATTTAATTTAGCTGATTCTGAAAGAAATAATGTTAATCCCTTTATAAAAAGAGTTTCTGGTTGTTTTGATAGAATTTCAAATTTGTCTAAACCTTTTTCATTTAAATCTTCAGCCAAAAAAGTTTTATAATTGTATTTTGAATTCTTGATTATCTTTTTTTCAAAATCACATACAAACTTAAGATTAATATTTTCTTGTATGTTTATATCTTTTGCTAATGAAAGATTAGAAAATAATAAACTAAGAAATATAATTAAAAAATATTTAAACATAAATCTTGATTTTAAAAAAAAATCTCTCCCAACATTGTTGGGAGAGATTCATAAATTAAATTGCTTTTTACCTTATTTAGTAAAAGCTTGCCAAACTTTCTTGTTATCTTTCAGCCATTTTTTAGCTGCATCTTCATGAGTCATTTTGTCAAGGTCAACTAAAGCTGCCATTGCACCAATTTGACTTGTAGAGAACGAAAGTTTTTTAAACATCGCTGCTGCTTTTGGATGAGTTTTTGGAAAATCAGCATTAACTGCTTTTTTCAAATAACCATCTGGTGAACCACATTTTCCATCTCCACCATCTTCTGGTCTACAACCAGCTGTATATGGAGGAAAATCGATAAATGTAAAACCAGCACCATCTGTAAAGTTTGGTGTCCAGTTAAAGATGATTGTCCCTCTTCCTTCTTTTTCAGCAGCTGCTAACTCTGCCCAAAGTGCATCTGCACTTCCAGCAAATTTAACCCACCAAAGATTTCCTAAACCTAAAGCGTCAACCCTTTGTGGAATTAAGTCACCATGCCAAGTTTGTGGACCTTCCAACATTCTTCCTTTTCCATCTGGTGAATCAGGAGTTGTAAAGTTTTTAGCACAGTCTGGATTTTTTAGAGCTGTCCAATCTGGTAAGCCAGGGCATAATCCTTTATCAGCAACCCAATTAGGATAACCCATATCCTCTAGAGTTCTTGCTTCATGATCTCCCCAGTCAAGCAAACCACCTTTATCTAATGCAGTTGTAAATGATTTACCAAAAGCAGATTCCCATACCTCATGAGATATAGTAACGTCACCAATTCTAATTGACTCATATACTGCTTGAGAGTCAGCATTTACATATTTTACATTATTTCCCATACTTTCCATTATTCCACCTATAACGTAAGCCATTACAATCTGGCTTGACCAGTTATGTGTTGGGATAACTATGGGTTTTTTGCTATCTGCTGCATTTGATAGCCCAGCGAAACTAACTACTGAGATTATCATCGCAGATATTAATGATATTATTTTTCGCATTTATTCCCCTTTCTTAATATTAAGTGGGAATAGTATGTGCCTAAGTAAAATGATAGTCAACTAATAGATATTTATATAATATAATAACAAATAATTAAAAATGGCACTAACTACCTTAGATATTAAAGAACCAGGTTTGAATTCATTACCACCTGGAGTTGAAAGATACATTGTTGAAGGTGGTGGTTTAACAGGAATTCAAGTTTTACCAGATGATGAAATAGAAATTATTAATAATGAAGGTAATCAAATTTGTGAAATTTCTGTATTCAATAAAGATGGTAAATCTGAACTTGGTATCTTAGGTTTAAAAGAAGTTAAAAATAATTCAGGAATAAAAAAAATACTTTTTAAAAAAGATGAAACTTCTTTACAGGCTTTACTCCAGCTAAAAAAAAGAAATTTAAATGTAGAGAAATCAAAATCATCTTTAGTTTTTGATAAAGAAACAAAGGCTGGTGAGAGTATTAAATTAAAATCAAAGGATAAATGTTACTGCATTATTTCAGCTCCAGGAAATGAAATGATAATTCATGAACAAAACCCATCTACTGAACTTACGGTAATGGTTAAAAGATCAGTTATTAAAAAAGATAAAGAATTCTCTATAATTCCTGATCCTGTTTATAATCCTTCTAATGAAATTAATATTGCAAAAACAACTGCAAATTCTTACCAAGTAAAAGAGGGTGATTATATTCAGGTAATTACTCCTACAGGTAGGCAATGCTCTGATTTTGTAGCTTACGATACTGCAAAATTAGATAAAGGGAAAGAAAATGGATTAGATTGGCAAACAACAAGAACTTTTATGGGGCATACTTTTCCAGGTCCTGGTTTGTTTTCAAAATTTTATGATGTAGATCATGAACCACTTGTTGAAGTAGTAAGAGATACAGTTGGTATTCATGATACATTTAATTTAGCCTGTACTTCCAAATATTATGAAGATGCAGGATATTTTGGTCATGCAAATTGTTCAGACAATTTAAATGATGTTATGGAAAAATATGGTGTCCAAAAAAAGAAGGGTTGGCATGCAATTAACTTATTCTTTAATACGTCTGCTGGAGGACAAAACTCTGTGTTATCAGATGAATCTTTTGCAAGACCTGGAGATTATGTTATTTTTAGAGCTCTTAAAGATTTAACTTGTGGAACAACTGCTTGTCCAAGTGATATTGATAGTTGTAATGGATGGAATCCAACAGATATTTTTGTTAGAACTTATGACAAAAAAAATGAATTTACAAAATCATTTGCATTTAGAATGAAAACAGACTCTGAAAAAAAACTAACTAGAAACACAGGCTTCTATGAAAGAACTTCAAAACTAACAAGAAATTTTGTGGATGCTAGAGGTTTTTGGTTGCCAAATGATTATACCAAACATGGAGTTGTTAATGAATATACTGCTTGTAGAGAAAAGGCTGTTATAATTGATTTATCATCTCTAAGAAAATTTGAAATTTTGGGACCTGATGCTGAAGAATTAATGAATTACACATTAACAAGGAATATTAAGAAACTATCTGTTGGTCAAATTGTTTACTCAGCAATGTGTTATGAAAACGGTACTATGTTTGATGATGGTACATTATTAAAATTAAGTGAAACAGGTTTTAGATGGGTTTGTGGAGATGAATATGCTGGAGAATGGTTAAAAGAAAAAGCAAAAGAGAAAAATCTAAAAGTTGTAATTAAAAATTCAACAGATCAAATTAATAACATTTCTGTTCAAGGACCAAATAGTAGAAAAATTTTAGAAAAAATAATTTTTACACCACCAACGCAACCAACAATTTCTGAATTACAATGGTTTAGATTTACTATTTGTAGATTAGAAAAATTAAATGGAATTCCATTAATTGTATCAAGAACAGGTTATACAGGTGAACTTGGTTACGAAGTTTGGTGTCATCCTGATCATGCTCCACAAGTTTGGGACAAGGTGATAGAAGCAGGTAAAAATGATGGTTTAATACCAGCAGGTTTTGGTGCTTTAGATTTATTAAGAATTGAAGCAGGATTGATTTTGTTTGGAAATGAATTTGATGGACAGCAAGATCCTTTTGAAGCTGGCATAGGTTTTTCCGTACCACTTAAAACTAAAACTGATAATTTTATTGGTAAAGAAAATTTAATTAAAAGAAAAGAAAATCCACAAAAAAAACTAGTTGGACTTGAACTGATTGGAAAAGAAAAAGCCAATCATGGAGATTGTGTACATATTGGAAGATCTCAAGTTGGTATTATAACAAGCGCATGCTTATCTCCAACTTTAGGTAAGAATATTGCCTTATGCAGAATTGATATTGGTCATTCAGAAATTGGTACTGATGTTGAAGTTGGAAAAATCGATGGACATCAAAAAAGAATACCAGCTAAAATTGTTGGATTTCCTCACTACGATCCTCAAAAAACACGCGTTAGATCTTAATGGCCAAAACTACAAAAGACTTATTGGAATTTTGGGAAGATCAGATGAAGCTATCTCATACCTCTAGTAATTATTTTTTCAGAAAATCTCCGTCACATTATCATATGATGTTATTGGTGATGCATGCCTTTAAATATGATGAACATTTAACTGTAGAAGAACTAAAAACAAAATTATTTAAAACATCCAGACCAAAATCAGCTCTGATGATTAATGAAGCATGTGAAAAAGGATTCTTTTTTTTAGAAAAAACATCGAATGATCAAAGGAAAAAGTTTATAAAACCAAGCAAATCTTTTATTGAAGAATTTAATAGGTATTTAGAAACATTAAAAAGTTTAAGTTTCTAAAAGAAAATCTCGATTAATATAATTATTACTTATATTTTTTATATATATAAAAAATTATATATTTACTTCACCCGAAAAATAAAGATATGAAAATGTCATTACCGACTAAAGCAAAAGTAGTAATAATTGGTGGAGGTATCCACGGTTTAAGTACTGCATGGAAACTGTCAGAAACATATAAAAATCCTGGAGACATAATAGTTTTAGAAAAAAAAGATACTGCTGCTGGCGCGAGTGGAATAGCTTGTGGCGTAGTTAGAAATAATTATTTTCAACCAGCAATGAGAGAATTAATGGCTCATTCTGTAGAAGTTTGGGAAAGTGACCCAAAAGCTTTTAAATATAATGCTGTGGGTTATATGCAAATTTCTCCTGAAATAATGCATAAAGATGTTGCAAGTATATATGAACAACAAAAAGCTATTGGTTATGAATCGGAGTTTATAGAAGGTGAAAAAGATTGCACCCAATATATGAAGGGTATTTTTGACGACTGGCAAGCACAAGGAATTACATCTGTTCTTCACGAAAAAAAAGGTGGCTACGCATTCAATAAAGATTCAATTAAAGCTTTAGAAAAAAAAGCTAATTCTAATGGAGTTGATGTTCATAAAGGAGTTAAAGTAACAGGTTTTAAAAGAGGAAGTAACAGCAACGCGATTACTGGCGTTGTAACTGATAAAGGAACAATTGATTGTGATCAAGTAGTTGTTGGAGCTGGCCCATGGGTTAGAGATTTTTGGAATATGTTAGAACTTCCTAAAAAAACTGAAATCAAAGGTCAAGATGGAAAAATGCATGAAGTAGATATGTGGAAATATTGGTTCTTACAAGAAGGAGTGTTAGGTGTAGATGCAGATTATTTAAGAACTAATGATGGAAAACAACCACCAGTAATCCATGTTGATACTGATGCACCATTATATTCAGATAAAGATAAAAAATTAATTACAGATAAATTATGGGGAATATATTATAAACCTGATATCGAAGGCTTAGGTGTACAGGGTGGAACTTCTCCATATATAGTTCAGAAACATTTTGATGATGTTAGTGTTGATCCATATGGATTAGAGTCACCTGAATATCAAACTACAGATGAATTTGCTGACATGTGGTCATCGGCTTTAGCACATTGTCAAAAAAGATTTGAAGGCAAATCAAATCTTTATAGAAAAGGACCTTCGGGTGGTCTTGGATGCTTAACACCAGATTCTTTTCCAATCTTTGATAGATTTTTTGAGAATGTTTATATAATAGCTGATGCTAACCATGGTTATAAAATGCTAGGCGTTGGTCACTTAGTTGCACAAGAAATTTTAGGTCAAGAGAGCAATTTGTTGAAACCATTTAGATTCAATCGTTACGCGAAAGGGGAATTGCACCCTACTTCGAACAGTCCATTTCCTTGGAGCTAGTTTATCTAAGTAGACAGACGATTTATTTTCAGCTACCTTTTTAAACTTAAAATATTTTATTTAGAGGAGATTAATGACTGATTTGGAAAAACATGTTAACCAACCTGGAAGAGCAAAAATCGTAAAAAGAGTTAGAGAAAAAATTAACGAATTAGGGATTACATACATTTATTACCAATTTATTTCAGTAACAGGACGTGTTGTTGGTAAAGGAATTCCTGCAGACCATTGGGAAAGAACTGCAGAAAAAGGTTTTCAGTTAGTTTATGGTTCTACTGCCAACTTGTTTGTAGACAGACACAAAAATTATATCGGTTACGGTCCTGAAGCTATGGAACTTGTTGGTATACCTGACCCTGAAACTTTCTGTCAATTACCTTGGGACAAAAGAGTTGGAAGAGTTTTTGTTACATGTTTTAGAAACAGAGAAGAAAGACAAAATCCAGGAGGACATTTAACCTCTGATTGTCGAGGAAATCTCAGAATATTTATGGATGAATTTCAGAAAAAACATGGTTTAGAATTGAGAGTTGGAACTGAACCTGAAATGATGTGGTTGACAAAAAATCCTGACGGAAGCCCAACTGGATCAGGTTTTTCTAAACCATACTGTTATCACATTGATCAGTTTGAATCATTAAGACCTGTGTTTATGAAAGTAATTGAATACGCTTCAGCCATGGGTTTAGATATGATCCAAGGTGACCATGAAGATGCACCAGGACAATTAGAATTAAACTGGACATACGATAATGTTTTAAGAAACGCTGATAGACTTTCTACCTACAGACAAATTTGTGCTCAAGTAGCAAGAGAACATAATTTGATAGCATGCTTTATGACAAAACCATTTATGGGTGTGTCTGCAAGTGGTTGCCATACAAACATGTCTTTATGGAAAGGTGGAAAAGTTGTAACAAACAAATTAGGTAATAAAAGACTACCTGGAGTAGAAGAAGTGTTTGGTTATGTGTCAGGAGGTACAAATACTTTTATGCCTGATACTAAAGATATGCAATTACCAGGTAAAATTGGTTTACAATCTATTGCAGGAATAATGGAACACTTGCCTGCTTTAACTGCTTTAGGATCTTCAACAGTTAATTCTTACAGAAGACTTTGGGATCAAGGTTTCTGGGCTCCAGTTTATGCTGATTGGGGATATCAAAACAGAACTTGTGGTTTAAGAGTATCAGCTCCTGGAAGATTTGAGTATAGATCGGTTGACTCAATGCACAATCCATATTTATTAGGTGCAGCTTTATTAAAAGCCTGTGATCATGGTATTTCAAAAAATCTAAAACCATCTAAGCCTGAATCTAGAAGTATGTATGAAGCTAAAAAAGCTGGTAAAGATGTAAAAAAACTTCCATTAAGTTTAGGTGAAGCTCTTGAGAGACTAGCTGAGGACGAAGTAATTAAATCAGCTATGCCTGATGAAATGTATAAAGTTTTCCATTGGTACAAGAATGATGAATGGGAAAAATTCTTAGGTGCTACAACTCAGTGGGATCTAGATACTTATCTAGATTGTCTGCCATAGTCTTTAAAGGATATAGAGGAAAAAAATATGTGCGGAATAGCAGGATTAATTCATAGAGGAAAATCTTCAAACGTTGGAAATGAATTGCAACAAATGTTGCAAGCTTTAAAACATAGAGGCCCTGACTCAACAGGTTATGCTTTATATGCTGAAAACGAAGGTAAAAACTTCATAATGAGATTTAAAGTTGGTGAAAATGTAGGTGAAGGTAGTAGTTCTGTTAATGAAGATGAAAGTGTTTACGATGAAAGAAAAAAACTTGTAGACAGCATGTTATCTGATTTAGGAGCAAAAATTATAAAAGAAGATAGACTGACACCATATTCATTTAGATATGAAATGGATTTTGATAAAGACTTAATGGAGTTTTCAAAAAAAATTGAAAGTATCGAAAATGTTGAAATACTCTCAATAGGAAAATCATTAGAATTAATCAAAGATCTTGGTGATGCAAAAGTTGTATCTGACAGATATAATTTATCAAAAGTAAAAGGAACTCATGCAATTGGTCATGCTAGAATGGCAACAGAATCAGGTGTTGATATAAAATCTGCTCACCCTTTTTGGGGCTACCCTTTTAGTGATGTATCTGTAGTTCATAATGGTCAATTAACTAATTATTGGAATAATAGAAGAAGTCTTGAAAATAAAGGTATGAGATTTATGTCAGAATGTGACTCTGAACTTATTGCAGTTTATTTAGCAGAAAAAATGAGAAATGGTGCATCATTAGAAGAAGGTATGAAAGAATCTTTAACTGGATTAGACGGTGTATTTACATATTTTGTTGCGACAAAAGATTCCTTAGGTATGGCAAAAGATACTATGGCGGCAAAACCTTTGGTTCTTTATGAGTCAGATGAATTAGTTGCAATGGGCTCTGAAGAAATAGCAATAAGATCAATTCTTCCACAAGAAATTGATACGTATGATCCTTTTGATGGAGAGGTAAAAGTATGGCAAATCTAAAAACTACTACTTCAAAGAAATCAAAAGCACAATCAATGGGTATGCACACTGAAGTTTTAACGGGAAGAACTCAACAGAAATTTTTTAATCCTGATGAAGCGGAAAACTTTTATTATTTTGGCACATATGATGTTGATTTTAACAAAAGAACAGATCTTGACGTAAAAGATATGACTGCTCCAGAGGCCAATAAAGAAATAGACAATTTAATGAGCCAAGGTTTTGGAACTATTGTTATTAAAAATCCACAAGGAAAACATAGTATAGGAGTTGGAATCTTAAATAAATTAAATTTAATTATTGAAGGTAGTTTAGGTTATTTTGGAATTGGATCATGTGATGGGCCGGTAGTCAGAATTAATGGTAGAGTTGGTTGGTCTTGTGCAGAAAATTTAATGGCAGGAAAAGTAGTTATTGAAAAAAATGCAGGGTCTTGTTTTGGCGCAGCTATAAGAGGTGGTGATTTAATTTGTAAAGGAAGTGTTGGTGCTAGAACAGGCATTGATATGAAAGGTGGTACTATTATAGTTGGTGGAGATGCAGGAGCATTTACAGGTTTTATGATGCAAAGAGGAAGAATAATTATTTTAGGTGATGTTGGAATTAACTTAGGTGACTCTATGTATGACGGCACAATTTTTATTGGAGGTAAAATAGGATCATATGGAAGTGATGCTGTAGATTCTAAATTAACAAAAAGCGATCAAGATTGGTTAAAAAGAAAATTAAAAGTTGCAGAGATTGGTGAAAACTTTGATGTAAGTAAAATGAAAAAAATTGTAGCCGGTAAAAAACTTTGGAATTATGATAATTTAGAACCTACAGAGAAGAAGGGAGCAATTTAATGCCTAAGAAAAAAACCAAAAAAAATGGTAAAGGCGTCGGTGGAAAAGCAGATGTTCATACACATGAAGAAGGTAAAAGAAATAAAAGTTTATTAGGTTATAATTCTATTTTTACTCCTGAAGTTATAGACGATATTCATATTAAGTCTCAATTAGGAAGATACAGAATGCGTGGAATGGCATTAATGAAAAAAATTCCAACATTTGATGATTTAGTTTTCTTACCAGGAACTCTTACAAGATTTGTAATCGAAGGTTACAGAGAAAAATGTGAAACTAAAACTATAATTGGTCCAAGATGTGAAAATCCAATTGAGTTAGATATTCCTGTTTATATTACTGGAATGAGTTTTGGTGCACTTTCTTACGAAGCAAAAACAGCTTTAGCACGTGGAGCGACAATGGCTGGGAGCGCAACATGTTCAGGGGAAGGCGGAATGATACCTGATGAAAGAAGATATTCCGAAAAATGGTACTACCAATGTATTCAATCTAGATATGGTTTTAACCCTCATCATGCTCAGCTTGCAGATGGAATTGAAGTTTTTATTGGCCAAGGTCAAAAAGTTGGTATGGGTGGACATTTAATGGGACAAAAAGTAACTGATCAAGTTGCTGAAATGAGATCATTACCATCTGGTATTGATCAAAGATCACCAGCTAGACACCCTGACTGGTTAGGTCCAGATGATTTAGCTTTAAAAGTCGAAGAATTAAGACAATTAACAAAAAATAAAGTTCCAATACAATTAAAATTGGGTGCATCAAAAGTCTATGATGATGTTCGAATGGCCGCAAAGTGTGACCCTGACTCTATTTATTTAGATGGTATGGAAGGTTCAACTGGAGCTGGACCACATATAGCTGCAGCAAATACCGGTATTCCAGGAATAGCAGGAATAAGAGAAGCTAGAAGAGCATTAGATGATGTTGGTAAAACTGGAAAAGTAACATTAATTTATGCGGGAGGTGTAAGAGATGGCGCTGATATGGCTAAAGCTTTAGCATTAGGAGCTGATGCAATTGCAATTGGAACAGGTTCAATGATAGCTTTAAACTGTAATAAAGATATTCCTGAAGCAAATTTTGAAAAAGAAATGGGTGTTAAAGCTGGTGAATGTTATCACTGCCATACCGGAAGATGTCCGGTAGGTGTTGCTACTCAAGATCCAAAATTAAGAAAAAGGCTCAACCCTGATGATGCTGCATTAAGAGTTTATAATTATTTGCACTCAATGACACTTGAGGCACAACTTTTAGCAAGAGCTTGTGGTAAAACTAATATTCACTCTTTAGAACCTGAAGACTTAGCTGCATTAACAGCAGAAGCTTCTGCTATGGCTAAGGTTCCTTTAGCAGGAACAAATTATACTGTAGGGGTAGATAACTTTCATAAAATTTAGAAAAAATTATGGGTAAAAAGAAAAAAAATAAAAATAAAGAAGTAAAAGGCCAGTTAGGAAAAACAAAAGAGACTGCAAGAGAAAAAATGATTGGCCAATCAATCGGTTACCGGTATGACGTTAATCTTCTTCCAGACTACTCAAAAATTACACCTTTTTTAAAAAAATATATTGATGCAATGGGATGGGATGATCTTAATTGGCTAGAAGATGTTCATATGGGTTACGAAGAAGGTAGGCCAGCTGTATTCTGTAGAAATGCTAATGGTTGGGTAACTATTCCAAAATCTATAAAACTTCCAAATAACCAACAAGACAGAGATATGATAGCTAGGGAACTGCTAGTTAAGTTTCAGATGTCTCCAAAACATCCTCTTGTTGATTTAAAAAAAGCTTATTTAAAATTTTAATTATACAATCTAAAGTTGTTTTTTTTTAAAATATCTTAGTTCTTATTGAGTTTTTTAATTTAGTTTTATTTGTCACAGTCTAAAAAATTTAATAGGCTTAATTAAACTAATATGGAGAGAGATATATGACTGATCAGTTAGGGGCTCTTACAACCATATTTACAGAATTTTACTACTGGATAACAGTAGTACTGATGTTTTTAATTCACGTTGGTTTCTGTATGTATGAAGTTGGGGCATCTCGATACAAACATCACCAGCATACTCTTATGAAAAATACAATGCTGATTCCTTTGGTAACAGTAACTTGGTTTTTCTTTGGCTGGTGGATTTACTGGGCATTCCCAACAGGACCGGGAATAGCTCCATCAATAATGAATGAAAGTGCTGCATTAATAACTGATGAAAGTACTTTTAGTGCAAAATGGTATATGCCAAATACAGAATTTATGGCGATCAATTTAGGTGATCACATCAGTGGGGTATTCTGGGCTGCATTCTTACTATTTTCTTGGACAGCTGCTTCTATCGTTTCAGGAGCAATAATTGAAAGAATAACAACTTTTGCATTTGGAATTTTAGCAATTGCAATTGGATCTGTATTCTGGACAATTGATGCTGCATGGGGATGGCACTTTGATGGATGGATGCTTAAAATTTTAGGATATCATGATGCTTATGCATCAGGAGTAATTCACGCAATTGCGGGTGGATTTGCTTTAGGTGTTCTTATGGTTTTAGGACCAAGAATTGGAAAATTCTCATCAAGTGGTGAACCAAGAAACATAGGACCAAGAAATCCTTGGCTAGTAACAATTGGATTATTTTTAATTTATACTGGTTTCTGGGGATTTTATGCGGCATGTAATATACCGATATTTAATCTTGGACCTGAATATGGAATGGAAGGTGTAACTTATTGGACAGCTACAAACATATACGTAACCCCTACTACACTTAGTGGTATTACTTTTAACTTCTTGATGTCATTATCAGGAGGATTATTAGCCGGTTATTGGATTGCTAAAGGTGATCCTTTCTGGACTTACTCAAGTGGACTAGCAGGTGTTATCTGTGCTTCAGCTGGAAATGATTTATATCATCCAATTCAAGCAATGATTATTGGTATGATCGGTGTTGTGATTGCATACAAACTACATTACTGGGTTGAACGTAAGTTCAAAATTGATGATGCAGTTGGTGCAGTAGCAGTACATGGTTATGCTGGTTTTGTTGGTCTAGTAATTTGTGGATTTGTTTTAAATGGTTATCCTTCATCTGGATACAGTGTTGGAGCTATGTGGGACGGATCAACTTATGCTTCAATTAATCCATTAGGACAGTTCATAGGAGCAATAATAATGTTCGTAGTTCTTGGACTAATACCAGGTTATGTCCTAGCTAAAATATTACATGGAATGGGTAAATTAAGAATCCCACGTGAAGTAGAAATAGCTGGACTTGACTATGAAATGTTAGAATCTGCTAAATCTGATGAAAAAGCAGTTTCTTCCGCAACTAGGTAAAGGAGAAAAATATGGCTACAGTAACAAACTGGATAGATCATTTAAGTGCTAAAGAGGTTGCCGGAGCAGTTTATCCGGGAGCTGGTTCTAGTGAAACTTTACTAGTTATACTTGGTATCGTTTTATGGATCGGTTGGCATGTTTTGACTGCAAAATCTGAAAGTGAAAAACTTTCAAGATTAGCAAGAAAAAGACATAGTGCTAATGATCATAAAAGCAATATTACCGAATGGTAATTTAAATTAAAATTTGGGCGCTACTTTTTGTAGCGCCCACATTATTTTTATTCATAAATGTCTGAAGATAATAATCACGAAGAATTAAGACCAAGTAAAATGAGAGGTGTTGCTTTTCCTAAAGCTAAATATGGAGTAATATTAGCGGTAATAGTTATTATTATAGTTAATCTTATATATTATAAAGAAACAATTTTTTCTTTTTTTAAATAATTGTGTTAGCTTTAATTTATGTCAAAAAACTTATTCAAAATTGCTAAAGAAAAAAAGATAAAATACTTTTTAATAAGTTTTGTAGATTTATTTGGAGTATTAAGATCAAAGTTAGTTCCAACGCGTGCTATTAAAGAAATGCAAGAATCAGGTGCAGGATTTGCTGGTTTTGCTGCTTGGTTGGATATGACTCCAGCTGATGCAGATATGTTCGGAGTTCCAGATCCCAATAGTTTAATTCAATTACCTTGGAATAAAGAAGTTGGTTGGTTGGCATCAGATCTTTGGATGAATGGTAAGCCAGTTGAGGCATCACCAAGAGTTATGCTTAAAAAACAAATCAAAAAACTTGAAAAAAAAGGCTTAACAATGAAATCAGGCGTGGAATGTGAATATTTTCTTATTTCACCAGATGGAAATTCAATAGCTGACCCAAGAGATATTCAATCAAAACCTTGCTATGACCAATCAGCATTAATGAGAAGATATGATTTAATTAAAGAAATTTGTGATTGTATGATTGAAATGGGTTGGGGTCCTTATCAAAATGATCATGAGGATGCTAATGGTCAATTTGAAATGAATTGGGATTATGCAGACTGTTTAGTAACTGCAGATAGACATGCTTTTTTTAAATTTATGGTCAAAACAATTGCTGAAAAACATGGTTTAAGAGCAACATTTATGCCTAAACCTTTTGAAAATTTAACTGGAAATGGTTGTCATGCACATATCTCAGTATGGGATGGGAAAAAAAATAAGTTTTTAGATAAATCTAATGATTTAGGACTAAGTAAAATTGCTTATAATTTTCTTGGTGGTGTAATTAAAAATGCATCCTCATTGTCAGCATTTTTTAATCCAACAATAAATAGTTATCGAAGAATAAACGCTCCACCAACCAAATCAGGAGCATCTTGGTCACCAAGTAGTATTTCTTACACGGGTAATAATAGAACTCATATGATTAGAATTCCAGATCCAGGTAGATTTGAATTAAGATTAATGGATGGTTCTGCTAACCCTTATTTATTACAAGCAAGTGTTTTAGCAGCTGGTTTGGATGGTTTAAAAAATAAAATTAATCCAGGTAAACCTTTAAATTGTAATATGTATGAAGATTATAAAAAATATCCAAATCTTCCTAAGCTACCCGATGAATTAAATCAGTCTCTAGAAAAATTAAAAAATAACAAAAATATGAATGATGCTTTTGGTCAAGATGTTATTAATAGTTATATTAAACTTAGAAACTCAGAAATTAAAGAATTTAATAAAAAAGAATCTTTTGATAAAACAAAATCTATTACTAAATGGGAAAGAAATAATACTCTAGACTGTTAGATTATGACAATTATATCTAATGGCCATTTATGGAAATATTCTGAATTTATTGAAAATAAAAATTTTTCTTTTAATAAAAGTAAAATTTTAAACTTATTATCTAAAAAAGATATAGATGAAGCTTATTCAATTATTTCGAGTTGGGAACATTATTCTCCGACACCATTAATTGAACTAAATAAACTTTCAAAAGAATTAAATTTAAACAAAATTTTTTACAAAGATGAAAGTAAAAGATTTAATCTAAAATCATTTAAGGCTCTTGGTGGAGCTTACGCCGTAGAAAAAATTACAAAAGGAAACAAAGATATTATTGTTGCAACAGCAACCGCAGGAAATCATGGAAGATCTGTTGCATGGGGTGCAAAAAGACTTGGTTTAAAATGTAAAATTTTTATTAGTGAATATGTTAGTGATGCAAGAGGACAAGCTATGGCAAAACTTGGGGCCGATATAATTAAAGTCAAAGGTAATTATGAAAATTCATTAATTGAGTGCATTAAACAATCAACAGAAAATAATTGGCAAATAGTTCAAGATGTTGCCTGGGAAAATTATAAAATAGTTCCAAAATACACAATGGCAGGTTATGCCGTCATGATGAAAGAAATAATTAACCAAATAGATCAAAATAAAATTTCACATATTATTTTACAAGCGGGCGTAGGTGGAATGGCTGCAGCAATGATTGCTGGAATTGCAAGATATTTAGAAAATATACCTATAACTTTAATTGTCGAACCAGATAGTGCTGCATGTGTTATGGAAAGTATTAAATCAGGAAAAATTGAAAAAATTGATATAAAAAGAGAAAGTTTAATGGGCGGCATGTCTTGTGGTGAAGTATCTTTAGTCCCATGGGAAATACTAAAAAATTCTGTTAAATTTTGTATAAGTTTACCTGATGATGACATTGCAAAAACTATGAGATTTCTTGGAAATTGTAGCTTTAGTGAAGAAAAAATCATAGCAGGAGAAAATTCAGCACCTGGTGTAATTAGTTTAATAGTTAGTTGCGAAAATGATAAAATTAAAGAAAAACTAATTTTAAATTCTAATTCAAATATATTAATTATTGGTTGTGAGGGAGATACAGATAAAGAAATGTATCAAAAACTTATAAATCAGTAAAAAAATTTATAAATGAAAAAAATTTTAAAAAAAAAAATTGATAATTTAGATTTTTATAAAATATTTAAACCTGAATTAACTCCAAAAAAAATGTTAGCATTAGGCGTTTTTGGAGGTGCTTACTTTGGATTAAATATAAAAGAATATCCTAAATCATGGTTTAAAAATGCTAAAATAAGTAAAAATTTTGATGTAAAATTAAATAGATTTAAAGTTGCCTCGGGCTTATCGAGAAAACATTGGATTGAAAAAGGATGGATTTATAAAGAAGATCCTTTGGGTTGGTTTCAATGGTATTGCAGATTTACTATGGGGAGAAGAATTCCTCATATGGATGAAATTCAAATTAAAAGATGGAAAAATTTTAGAAGACATGTATTAGCAATTGAAAAAAATTGTGAGGCAGGCGATCTTGCATGCAGAAAAAAGCAAAGACAAGCAATATTACAATGGGCTTACAACCCTTATAGATAAATTAAGAATGAAATTCATTGTTTTTTCTTTTTAAAATCTATTCCATATTCTGATCTAGGACCTTTTCTTAATCCAAATGGTCCAGATATAAATAATGTAAGAGGCTTAGTGCCTGGTTTAAGATCAACTCTATGTAAATTATTTGCTGATCTAAAACCAATATATCCTGGAGGTCTCCAATATTTACCTGTACTTAAAGTTTCCCAATACCCTCCTCTCAATATAATAGTTATATAAGGAAATGTATGATTATGAACTCCGTCTCCATGATCATCTGATAACATTTCATGTATCAATATATTAAAAGGAAACCATTTAGGACGATGTCTTAGAAGAACATAATATCTATTCATCCATGGTTTTGCTTCAATATATTTTGGATGCGAAGGCCCTCTATCTAAAACAACTTTTTTTCTACCAATTTTTTCTAAGAATCTTAAAATCATTTTTAATCATATTGAGTTATAGATCCATTTTTAACAATAAATAAATCTCCATTATGAATATAAGGTTTTGAAATTAAACCTCGAGAAACTTTTTCTATTTTTAATATATTTCCAGAAGTTAACTTCACTACAATTAAAGTTCCATCTGAATTAGCTAGATATAAATTATTTAGACCAACAGAAAAACCTATTGGTTTTAGTTTTTTTCTTTTTTTTAAATCATAATTTTTATAAAGATCATTAATTCTTATTATATTTCCTTGTTTTTTTTGAATAGTAAAAAGATATCCATCTTTAGAAACTGTAAAAATATAATCACTAATTATAGCAGGAGTTAAAATAGAGTTTACTTCATTAGTCCAATTAGTGGTCCCAGTACTTAAATCAATTGAAAAAAATCGATTTTTGTTGTTCGAAAAATAAATTGAACTACCGTCACTTACTAATCTTGAATAATTAAAATTATAAGTTTCGTTAATTATAATGCTTTTTTGTGTTGGTAATTGCCATTTAATCATACCAGATAATAAATCAACTGCAGTAATATCACCTATAGAATTATTAAAAATTACTAAATTATTTGCAATTATTAAAGAGTATTTTGAATTTGAAATAGTAAAAGAGTCTTCAGTTTGAACATTCCAACACTCTGATCCATCTTTTAAATAAAAGCATCGTAATATATTTTTATAATCAATAACAAAAAATCTATCTTTATAAATTTTAATTTGTGAGTTGAATGGATAATCACTTTTTTTTGACCAAATTAAATCTCCTGAAATACTATTAATTAAAAAAATCTTTGCGATATTATCTGCGACTATTAAATTTTTATCTTTCATCGAAAATGATAATTTTGGATTTAATTTTTTTTTCAGTTTTTGAATAATAGTTTTTTTTCCAAATAATTTTTTGATTATCATTAAATCTTAATATATTTCCTTTTTTATCAAAAAAAATCAAACCATCCTCTAAAATCAATGGTTCAAATCCAAATTGATTAAAATTATCAAATTTAGCAAATTTAAAATTTGCAATTTTATTTAAAGATCCATTATATTTTAATGATCCAAAATTATTAAAATTATCACCAGTTTTGTTTTTTTTTTGATTTTTTGATAAATCTAATTTTAATAATGGATTTAATTCATTAATTTTTTTTTTTTTATCAACAAAAATTTTTGTCAAATTTTTATTTTCATTCAAAACTTTTTTTTTTTCATTCCATAATTTTGAATTTTTATTTAATGAACAATTAACTAATAAAAATGAAATAAAAATAAATAATAAAATTTTATTCACTTAGGTCTCTGTTTAATCTTTTTTGTGCTTCTTTTATAATATCTTGATTAGCATTTTCTATGCTTAGTATTTGATTAAAAAATTCTTTTGATTTTTGTTTTTCATTTTTTGAATAAAAGTACTCTGCTAATAAATATAAAGCATGAGACTTCCATACACTTTCAGAATTTATCAAAGAATTTAAGATATCTAATAACTCACTTTCAGTACTAAAATCAGCATTATAAAGTGCTTTTTTATAAATAATTAAGTTTTTAATTTCAGTTTCTAAAGATGTTTTATTTATTAAAATATCAAATAAGTTATTAATTTCATCTTTATTATCAATCAAATTATTATCAATTAAATAATATAGTGCTAAAGGTGAATATGTGCTGTCTTTATCTTCTATAACTTCTTTCATCTCTAAAATAATTTTAGAATTATTGCCATTCTTATGTTCAATTATTGCAGAATTATACTTATTTGAAAGCCATTCTCTATGTCTGTCTTTATATATTTGATATGAATAAAAGCTTAATAAAATTAATATTAAAGTTGCTAATACAGATAATAATAATTTTTTATTATGAATGAAAAAATTTTTTATTCTTTCATTTCTTGTATTTTTATTAATTATCGCTAAATCTTCGTCCATATTTAAATCATATTTCGAAGTACATAATGCAATATGCCTCCATTTTTATAATATTCTAATTCATTTTTAGTATCTATCCTACATAATGTTTGTATTTTTTTAATTTCACCTGAGACATATTTTATTTCTACTTTTATCTTGTCTGAAGGATTAATCCCCTTTTCAATTTCCATAATACTAAATAGTTCAGACCCAATTAGATTTAATTTTTTTCTATCTATATTATCAATAAATTGCAAAGGTAAGATGCCCATACCAATTAAATTTGATCTATGAATTCTTTCAAAACTTTCAGCTATTACTGTCTTAACGCCTAATAGTTTAGTTCCCTTTGCCGCCCAATCTCTTGACGAACCTGTTCCATATTCTTTACCTGCAATAACAACCAAATCTGTTCCTCTTTTTTTATATTCAACAACGGCATCATAAATTGGCATTATCTTTTCTTCAGGATATAATTTTGTAAAACCACCTTCTGTTCCTGGTGCCATTTCATTTCTAATTCTTATATTTGCAAATGTTCCTCTCATCATAACTTCATGATTTCCTCTTCTTGAACCATAGGAATTATAATCTTTGGGCAAAATTTGATGTTTCATAAAATATTCTCCAGTAGGACTTTCTTTTTGAATATTTCCTGCAGGAGAAATATGATCTGTAGTTATCATGTCTCCCAAAATCAACAATGGTCTAGCATCTTCGATTTTTTTAAATCCTTCAGGTTCCTCTGAAAGATTATCAAAAAAAGGTGGTTTTTTAACGTATGTTGAATTTTCTTCCCAATTATAAATACTACTTTTTTCTGTTTTAATTTTTTGCCATTGTTTTGGTCCTTCAGAAACATTTGCGTATCTTTTAACAAACATATCTGCATTTAAAGATGATTTTAAAATTTCTTCAATTTCTTTATTTGTAGGCCAAATATCTTTCATAAAAATATCATTTCCATTTTTATCTTTTCCAAAAGAATCTTTATATAAATCAAAACTCATGTGACCTGCCAGAGCATAAGCAACAACAAGTGGAGGTGATGCTAAGTAATTTGCTTTAATATGCGGTGAAATTCTTCCTTCAAAATTTCTATTTCCAGATAAAACTGAAACTGCATAAATATTTTCTTTTTGTATAGCCTTAACTATATTATCTGCTAATGGACCAGAGTTTCCAATACATGTAGTACAACCATAACCAACAAGATTAAAACCCAACTTATCTAAATAAATATTTAAACCTGCTTTTTCTAAATAATCTGTAACTACTTGAGATCCAGGTGCTAATGAAGTTTTAACCCAAGGTTTTACTTGAAGACCTAATTCTACCGCTTTTTTTGCTAACAAACCTGCTCCAATAAGGACATTGGGATTAGAAGTATTAGTGCATGAAGTTATTGCAGCAATTAAAATTGAACCATCTTTTATTTCGAAATCTGTATTTAAAACCTTAGAGTTTGAAAAATCTTTTTTATTAGTTATTTCTGAAAAGCTTTTTTTAAAGTTTTCTGAAGCATCTATTAATAATACTTTATCTTGTGGTCTCTTAGGTCCTGAAATTGTTGGGACAATTGTTGACATATCTAAAGTTAAAGTATCTGTAAATTCAATATCATTACTTGCCCATAAACCTTGAGCTTTAGCATATTCTTCAACTATTTTGATTGTTAGCTGATCTCTTCCTGAAAATTTTAAATATTTTAATGTTTCATCATCTATAGGGAAAAAACCACAAGTAGCTCCATACTCTGGAGCCATATTGGCAATTGTTGCTCGATCAGCTAATGTTAAATTTTTTAAACCCTCGCCATAAAATTCTACAAATTTTCCAACTACATTTTTATCTCTTAACATTTTAACAACAGTTAATACTAAATCAGTTGCCGTAGTTCCTTCAGGCATTTTATTTTTTACTTCGAAACCAATAACTTCAGGAATTAACATTGAAATTGGTTGGCCTAACATACCAGCTTCGGCTTCTATTCCTCCAACTCCCCATCCTAAAACAGATAGACCGTTTACCATAGTTGTGTGACTATCGGTTCCAACTAATGTATCTGGAAAAAGATATATATTGTCTTCAAACTCTTCACTCCATACTACTTTAGATAAATATTCTAAATTAACCTGATGACAGATTCCTGTGCCAGGAGGAATAATTCTAAAATTATCAAATGCTTGTTGTCCCCATTTCAAAAAAGAATATCTTTCACCATTTCTACTAAATTCAATTTCAACATTTTTGTCAAATGAATCTAATTTTGCAAATTGATCCACCTGTACTGAGTGATCAATTACAAGATCTACTGCAGAAAGAGGATTAATTTTATTTGGATCTTTATTTTTTTTTTTAACTGCTTCTCGCATAGCCGCTAAATCAGCAACCGCAGGTATTCCTGTATAATCTTGTAACAAAACTCTAGCAGGTCGGTAAGCTATTTCCGTTTTAGATTTTTTATCTTTAAGCCAATTTTTTATTGCTTTAATTTGATCTTTGGTAACAGACAAGTCATCTTCATATCTAAGAAGATTTTCAAGAAGAACTTTGAGTGATTTTGGTAATTTTGTAATACCCTCTAAGCCATTTTTTTCTGCTTTTAATAAAGAAAAAATTTTGAAATTTTTATTATTAATTTCTATATCTGTAAGAGAGTTATACGAATTTTTTAATCCTAATTTCATGGTTTATATATAAAATGTAATTATGCTCAAAAGAAGAAGTCCTGACATAACATAATTAAAATACTTAATAAATTTATCATTTGTCGCAAATTTCCTTAAAAATTTACCAACAAAAGTCCATAAAGTAATGCTTGTTATTGAAAATAAGAAAGCAAGAAGAATTACTTGAGTCGCATAGCTAATATAATTTACGCCCAACTCTACATAAGTAGATACAACAATTATTGCAACTGTCACGCCTTTAGGATTCAAATATTGAAATAAAAAAGTCTCAATAAATTTTACAGGGTTTTCTTTTTGTATTTCATTAGACATTGTTGAAAATGCAATTTTATAAGCTAGATAAATTAAAAACAAGGTTCCTAGATATTTAATGACTATTTGAATAATTGGAAATAATTTAAATACATTTATCAAACCTATTGACAAAAATATTACTAAAGAAGTAAAACCAAAAGTAACACCAAGAATATGAGGAATTGTTTTTTTTATTCCAAAATTAAAACCAGAGTATGAAGCTACTACATTATTTGGACCTGGTGTATAAGCTGTAACAAACCAAAATAAAGAAATTGATAATATTTCGGGATGCATGTCTATGCTATTGGCAAACCATTCTCTGATTTTTGAGATGGATGTACTAAAATTACTTTACCTTCTTTGTCAATTGAACCCAAAATTAAAACTTGAGAAACTACGCCAGCAATATTTTTTTCTTCAAAATTACAAACTGCTATAACCTGTTTTCCTTTTAAATTTTCTTCATTATAATAATGAGTAATTTGAGCAGAGGATTGTTTAATTCCTATTTCTTTACCAAAATCAACCTCAACAACTAATGAAGGTTTTCTAGCTTTTTCATTTTTTTTAACAGAAATTACTGTTCCAACTCGAATATCAACTTTGTCAAATATATCGTAGGTTATTTGTTCTTTCATGATTTTAATATATAATTCATATTAAATATGAGTACAGAAAATAATTTAAAATCATTGTATGAAAATTCTATTAAAATACTATCAGATTTAATAGCCTTCAAAACAATTTCTGGTGAAGATAATAATTCATTAATTAATTATTGTGATAATATTTTGAAAAAACTAGGTGCAACTTCCTTTAAAACTTTTGATAATGAAAAGAAAAGAGTAAATCTTTTTGCAACTTTAAAGGCAAAAAAACCTAATGGTAAAGTACCAATAATTTTATCAGGCCACACTGATGTTGTGCCTGTTTCAAAAGGATGGTCATCTGATCCATTTAAAGCTACCGTTAAAGATGACAAGTTATACGGTAGAGGTTCTTGTGATATGAAAGGTTTTATTGCATGCGTGTTGGCATTTGCACCCGTTTTTTCTAAATCTAATTTAGATAGAGATATTAATTTTTCGTTCACATTTGATGAAGAAACAGCATGTATAGGGGCACCCCTATTAATTAATGAACTAAAAAAAAGAGGATTTAATAAAGGAATATGTATAGTCGGAGAACCAACAAATATGAAAATCATAGATGCCCATAAAGGTGCCTATGAATATACAACTTATTTCAAAGGTTTGGCTGGTCATAGTTCGCAACCGCATAAAGGTGTTAGTGCTGTCGAATACGCAGCTAGATATGTTAATAAACTAATTGAGTTAAGAGAAAAACTGAAAGATAGAGTTCCAAAAAATTCTATATTTAATCCTCCCTACTCAACACTTTCTATTGGGGGAATATTTGGAGGAATTGCTCATAATGTAATTTCTGATAAGTGTCATGTTAAATGGGAAACAAGGCCAGTTGTTAAAGATGATGCAATATTTTTAAATTTAGAATTAGATAAATATGTTAATGAAAACCTTTTGCCGGATATGAAAAAAATTTTTCCAGATTCAGAAATTAAAAAAGAAATAATTGGAGAAATAATTGGATTTAATCGAGAAGAAAAATCTGAAGCTTGTGAATTTGTTTCAAGTATAACAGGTGATAACTCAAGAGAAGTTGTTTCTTTTGGAACAGAAGCAGGTCTGTTCCAAGAAATTGGTATAAGCACTGCTGTTTGTGGTCCTGGATCAATAGAACAGGCACATAAAATAGATGAATTTATTAAATTAGAAGAAATTAAAAAGTGTTTAAATTTTTTAAATGGTGTTAAAGATAAATCAATACAAAATTAGATAAATGACAAAAAAATATCCAAGAGATATGGTTGGTTATGGAAAACGGTCAGGACCTATGTTTGATAGATGGCCTAATAATTCTAAACTCGCACTTCAAATAGTTTTAAATTACGAAGAAGGGGGAGAAAACTGCATATTACATGGGGATAAACATTCAGAAACATTTTTGTCAGAAATAATTGGAGCTCAACCCATAAAAGGAAGACATATAAATATGGAATCTTTATATGAGTACGGTTCTAGAAGAGGTTTTTGGAGACTGTATAAACTATTTGCGGAAAGAGAAATACCATTTACAATTTTTGGTGTAGCAACTGCATTAGAAAAAAATAAAGATGTTTGTGAGGCTATAAAAAAATCAGATTTCTGGAAAACTCCAATTGAAGTTGCATGTCATGGTTTAAAATGGATTGACTATCAAAAAATTCCAAAAGCTGTTGAAAGAAAACATATGAAGATGGCAATAAAATCGATTCAAAAAACAATTGGGGAAAGACCTTTGGGATGGTACACAGGCAGATGTAGTCCAAATACATTAGACCTTGTTATGGAAGAAGGTGGATTCCTTTATTGTAGCGATACTTACAGTGATGATATTCCTTACTGGGAAAAAAGAGGAAATAAAAATCAATTAATGATTCCTTATACACTCGATAATAATGATATGAAATTTTTAACAAATCAAGGTTTTAATAATGGAGATCAATTTTACACATATCTTAAAGATAGCTTTGATGCATTATATAATGAAAGTGAACCTCCTAAAATGATGTCGATAGGCCTTCATTGTAGAATAATTGGTAGACCAGGTAGAATACAGTCTCTAAAAAAGTTTTTAGATTATGTCGCAAAACACAAAGATGTTTGGATTTGCAGAAGAATAGATATTGCAAAACACTGGATTAAAAATCATCCAAGTAAATAATTAACATGAAAAAAAATAATATTATTTATCTAAATGGATTAATTGATTTGGCTCAGTCAAGATTAGGTTCTAAAATAGTTTATAAAACAGATGAATTCTTTGCACCTGCTAAAAGAATTATTAATCCTTGGCCTCCTGTATTTAAAGAAGGAGTATTTGATAAACATGGTAAATGGATGGATGGATGGGAAACTAGAAGAAAAAGAACAAAAGGCTATGATTTTTTGATTTTAAAATTTGGAAAACCTGGTTTGATAAAAAAAGTAGACATTGATACATCTTATTTTTCTGGAAATCATCCTGATCATGTTTCATTACAGGCTTGTATTAGTAAAAAAAAAATACCTAATAAAAAAACTAAATGGATAACAATTATTAAAAAAAACAAAACTAAAGCAAATAGTCATCACTTTTTTAATGTAAAAAATAAAAATTATTTTACTCACATAAAATTAAATATTTTTCCTGATGGAGGAGTGGCAAGATTAAGAATATATGGGTCAATGAAAATAAAAAATAAAGTTCAAAATAAAATTCAAAACTTAACATCAGTTGTAAATGGAGCTGTACCAATTGCTTGTAATAATGAACATTTTGGAAGGGCAGAAAATATACTTGCTCCAGGGATTGGAAAAAATATGGGAGATGGCTGGGAAACAAGAAGAAGTAGAGGAAAAAATTTTGACTGGATAATAGTAAAATGCTCATCACCAGGAAAGATTAATAAAATTCAACTAGATACACATCATTTTAAAGGAAACTATCCAGATAAGTGTTCTGTACAAGCAGCCTATATTCCAAATAAAATTTCAGAAAAAAATATTGTTAATAAATCAAAAAGATGGTCTTACCTTCTCAAAAAGATTAAACTTTATGCAAATAAAAAACATAACTTTAATAATAAAATAATGAAAAATAAAAAAGTAAATTATATTAGAATTAATATTTTCCCAGATGGTGGGATTTCTAGAATAAGAGCATTTGGAAAAGTGGAATGACTGAAAAAATAATAAAACCAATACCAATAACAAAAGAAAATTTTAAAAAATTTGGTGATATGATAACTACTGCAAATATCAAACCATTAGAAATAAATAATGGATATGCAAAAAGATATGATGGTATTGCTAATTTAAATACCAAGAAAAACAATGGGGAATCTACTATTAGTATTTTTTCTGCACTAAAAAGATCTTTTCCTATGAAAATTGATATGATGGAAAAACACCCACTTGGAAGCCAAGCTTTTATTCCAATGAAAGAAACTGTATTTTTGTCATTTGTTGCTCCAGAAGGTGATAAACCAGATTTAAGTAAAATTGAATCTTTTATAATTCCAAAAGGAATTGGAATTAATTATAATCCTGGTATTTGGCATTTTCCTCTAATCTCAACAGAAGATATGAATTTTTTAGTTGTTGATAGATTGGGTGATGGAGATAATTTAGTCCTTTACGATTTAAATAAAGAAAATATTACTTTAAAATTTTAAATATAAAAAAAAGCCCATCAATTAAAATTGATGGGCTTTAATTAAAAATTTAATTATCTTTTTGATATTGCTAAGTGAACTACAGCACCAAGAGATGCTCCAATTATCCAAGCATATCCTCCACCACCACCTAAGTTAGCGAAGAAATCACTCAAACCTAAAATTAAGATATTTGGCCATACTGTACCTACAGCAATATAGCCTGATAAAACCCAAGCTAAGATTGCTTTATGGTTAAAGCCATCATTGTAATGATACTTAGCTTTTGGGCTAGCATTAAACAATGCTTTTACATCTAATTTTTCTTTTTTGATAATGTAATAATCTACAATCATTATACCAAATACAGGCGCAAGAATTGCTCCTAAAGTATTAACAAATGGAAATAATCCCATTTGAGTAATAACAGCAACCCACATACCACCAATAACAAAACCAAAACCAGCAGTTATTAATCCACCAATTTTAAAATTGATTTTGCTTGGGATTAAGTTTGCTAAGTCATATGCAGGCGGTATAAAGTTTGCAACCATGTTAATTCCTACTGTTGCAGCAAAAAATGCAAATGCAGCAATAATCGTTAATCCCAAGTTGTCTACTTTAGCTACCATATCCGTTGGACTTGCAACGTATTCACCAAAAATTGCGATTGTTCCACCTGTGATCATTAAAGTAATGAAAGAAAATAAGACTACATTTCCTACTAATCCCCATAGGTTACCTTTTCTCATTTCTTTTTCATTTTTAACAAATCTAGCGAAGTCACCAAAATTGATTACCACTGCAGCAAAGTATCCAACCATAATTGAAAATACAGCTAAGAAGGCTCCAAATGATCCTAAACCTTCAAAACCACCAGATCTTGCTCCACCAGAAAATATTTCACCAACTTCTGAAAAAAGTCCTCCGCCGGCTTTAGCCCAAATAACTATCATTAAAAGTATCATTACAGCATATACAGCAGGCCCTGCAAAGTTTAAGAATCTTTTAACAAGATCTATACCTTGCCAAAATAAATAAACTTGAAATCCTGATACAAATATAAATGACACCCACATTACTCCTGTCATTCCTAAGAATATCACAGTACCTTCGTTACCAGTAATACCTGTAATTAAAAGTGCGACAGCAGTTGATGCTGCATAAGTTTGTGCTCCATACCAGAACATGGCAACAAGGCCTCTAGCCATTGCTGGAAAGTTTGCTCCAAATACACCCATACTAACTCGAGCGAATACAGGATAAGGAATACCATGTTTTACACTTGGTTTACCAGATAGGTTAACTAACCACATAATAAAAAATCCCGCAAGAATTAGTGCAAGAAATACCGCCCAACCATTTAGTCCTGAGGCTAAAAATAAAGATGCTGCCAAAGTATATCCAAATAAACTTTGTACATCGTTTGCCCATACGTTAAAGATTTCAAACCATCCCCAATTTTTTTTCTTTGATGGAGTTGGTGCCAAATCCGCATTGTAGAGCGATTTTGATTTACTCATAATTTATCTCCTCTATGTATTGCAAATTTTAACAAAGTTAAAATATCGCAAAATTAATATTTAAACCCTAAAGATTTATATAACAAATACAAACAAATATTTTTTTATTGATAGTTCTTAAGCATTGAATATCAATATTGAATTAAGATCTACCTAAAATGAACACTTTTAATTTTAAAAAAGTTAGTTGTTCCAGCCACCTATAGATTTAACCTCTAAAAATTCTTCAAGGCCATGTTCTCCTGCCTCTCTCCCGATTCCAGAATGTTTAAAACCACCAAACGGAGCATCGACTGCAATACCAGCGCCATTAACGTCTACCATTCCTGATCTTAATTTTCTTGCAACTCTTTTAACTTTTTCTTTATCTTGAGTTTGAATGTAATTTGTTAGTCCATAAGGAGTATCATTAGCAATTTGAATTGCCTCTTCCTCAGTTTCAAATGGCATTACAGACAATACAGGTCCAAAAATTTCGGTTCTAGCAATATCCATATTATTATTTACTTCAGCAAATACGGTAGGTTTTACAAAGTATCCTTTTTCTAAACCTTTAGGTTTACCAGGTCCTCCTGCAACAAGTTTTGCACCTTCATCTATTCCTTTTTTAATTAAATTTTGAATTTTATTATACTGAGTTTCAGAAATCACAGGTCCTATATGTTCCCCTTCTTTTTTAGGGTCACCTACCTCAAAATTTTCTGTATATTTTTTTAATCTTTCAATTGCTTCATTGTATATTGATTTTTCAACAAGCATTCTGGTAGGAGCATTGCATGATTGTCCTGAGTTTCTAAAACATCTTAGTGCTCCTCTTTCAATTGCATCAGGATCTGCATCTTTAAATATAATATTAGCACCCTTGCCCCCCAACTCTAAACTTACTCTTTTAAAATCTTTAGCTGCATTTTGTGAAATTAAAGCACCTGCTCTAGTTGAACCAGTAAATGAGATCATGTTCACATCTGGATGACTAGTTAATGCATCTCCAGTTGTAGCTCCATCTCCATTTACTAAATTAAATACCCCTGCTGGAAACTTTGTTTCATCAATTAACTCTGCAAGTATCATTGACGATAATGGTGCTAACTCAGAAGGTTTTAAAACCATTGTGCAACCAGATGCTAATGCTGGCATTACCTTTAAACAAACTTGGTTCATTGGCCAATTCCATGGTGTTATTAAAGCACAAACTCCTTTGGGCTCATAAATTAATCTTTGATCAGGAGCATGTTCTCCTAAAGGTTTTTCAAATTCAAAATTTTTTAAATATCTAATAAAAGATTTTAAGTGAGCAGCTCCTGTGCCAGCTTGAAGTTTTGTTGCAAAATCTTTTGGAGCACCCATTTCAGTAGTAATTGCATTTGCAATATCTGCCCATCTTTTTTTATAATTCTCATAAAGTTTTTCTAATAATTTTACTCTTTCATCTTTTGTTGAAAAGGCCCAAGAGCTATATGCATTTTTTGCAGAATTTACAGCAAGATCAATATCTTCTTTGCTACCTAGAGATATAACAGCACAATCTTCTTCGGTCGCTGGGTTAATTACCTTAATTTCTTGTTTGCTTTTAGGTGTTACCCATTTTCCATCAATATAAAAATTTTTTTTATTTTCCATAACAGACTCCTAGCCTTTCTTTATTTTTTTGCAAATAAATTAGTTAATTCATAAACAATAGTTGCGGCTGCAAGAGATGTAACTTCTGCATGGTCATATGCTGGAGAAACTTCTACTACATCTGCGGAAATAAGATTGAGACCTGACAAGCCTCTTATAACATTAACCATTTCTCTAGTAGTCATACCTGCAATTTCAGGTGTACCTGTACCAGGTGCAAAAGCTGGATCTAATACATCTATATCAATTGATATGTATAAAGGATTATCTCCAACTCTTTTTTTAATTCTATCTGCAATTTTGTCTGTTCCTTGTGTTTGAAATTCATCACAATGAATTATTTTAAAACCAAAACTTTCATCGTTTTTAATATCATCTCTACTGTATAATGGTCCTCTTATACCTACATGCATTGATGCATCATCTAAAAATAAATTTTCTTCTCTAGCTCTTCTAAAAGGAGTTCCGTGTGTATAAGGTGCACCAAAATAAGTATCCCAAGTATCAAGATGTGCATCAAAATGAACTAATGCAACTGGGCCATTATTAATTTTATTAACTGCTTTTAGTAATGGAAATGCAATTGTATGATCCCCACCCAAACTGATAATTCCACCAACTTTCTTTAATAATTCTTCTGCACCTACTTCTATCTGTTTGATCGCCTCATTAATATTAAATGGATTACAAGTAATATCTCCTGCATCAGCGACTTGCTGTATTTTAAAAGGCTCAACATCATAACTAGGATGATAATTTGTTCTTAAATGTCTTGAAGCTTGTCTGATACTTTGAGGCCCAAATCTTGCTCCTGGTCTATAACTTGTTCCAGCATCAAATGGTATTCCAACAATTGCGACATCACAGCTCTCTACGTCTCTAAGTTCTGGCAATCTAGCAAATGTGGAAGGACCTGCAAACCTTGGGACTTTTGTGCCACTTACAGGTTGGATTGGATCTTTATTTCTTTTTTTTTTCACAGTAAAATTGTATCACATTCTTTTAAATAGGAATATCTTCTATATGTAAATTTATGAACTTAATTAAGTTAGTTATATTATCTTTGTTTTTTTTTACTCAAGTCCAAGCTGATACAATTTATAATCTTATAAAAATTCCTAATTTAGAAATTTACGATATAAAAACTCCAAATAAACTTAGATACTTTTATGCTAAACAACCTTTCACGATTGGAGTTGATAACAATATAAATTGCTATAACTCAGAAAAAAACATTCTAAATCAAAAATATAAAATAATTCGAAAGAATTTAAATAGATACAATCAAGAGTTTCTAAAAAAAATAAATTTAAAATATATTGTTCTTTGTGAAGATTTATCTATATCAAAAATTAATACAGCAGGAATTCCAGATAATATAATGAAAACTTTAATACTAGATATCAAGTTTAATGATAATTATTTTGAGCGAGTAATTCACCATGAAGTATTTCACATTATAAATGATAGTTTTAAGGAATTATTTGATGAAAAAATCTGGTCTAATTTTAATGTTAAAGAATTTAAATATGCAGAATGTTCTACTTGTACAGATAAATTAGGTTTAGATACATATATAAATACTGAAGGTTTTTTTTCTGAATATTCAAGATCAACAGCCTCAGAAGATATGGCAGAAGTATTTTCTCATTTAATGATTGGAGTAAGTTTAAATAACATTGATCCAATTTTAGAAAAAAAAATACAATTTATAAAAAAAAATTTATTAAAAATTGATCAAAATTTTCTTTTATGATTAAAAAAATTAAAGCCTCAAAATCTGAAAAAATAATTTTAATTTTTATATTATTTTTAGGAACATTTTCGTTCAGTTCATTCTTTTTAATAAAAGATAAATGTATATTTGTAAAAAATTATGATCCCAAAAAGATTAATTTTAAAAATCCAAATAATATTGCAATCCTTAATGCTGAATGTGGGAATGTAATTATTGAATTAAATCCAGATATTTCTCCCAATGGTGTAAAAAGATTTAAAACTTTAATAACAGCAAAATCTTATGATAATGTTGCATTTCATAGAGTAATTAAAGATAAACTTGTTCAAGCAGGCGATTTAGAGTTTGGAAAAAAAGGAAATATTAATTATGGAAAAATTGGAACAGGTAAATCAGGTTTGGGAACGATAAAATCTGAAGTAGATGAAAAATTTAAATATACTAGAGGAAGTGTGGGATTAGCTAGATCTTTAAAATATGATACTGAAGATAGTCAATTTTTTATAATTCTGCAGGATGAACCTTTATATGAAGGTGAATATACACCAATAGGAAAAGTAATTTATGGAATAGAAGTTTTAGAAAAAATAAAATATCAAAATAAATCTGAATATGTATTAAGACCTGACTTTATAAATTCTATTAGAATGTTAGTTAATTAGTGGCTTTCCCGTTGCTAGAGTATGTTTAATTCTATCTTGAGTTTTTTGTGTTTCTATTAATCTCATAAAAGCATCCAATTCTAATTTAAATAAATCATCCTCAGATAAAATTTTATCTATTGTAGTATCACCTCCACTTAAGACATGAGCTAATTCTTTTCCAACCTCAACACCGTGATCCAAAATAACTCTATCATTATAAAGTTTTTCTAAAATTTTATCCATTTCTCCTCTTACCGCTTTTCCAGGAAGTTTAAATTTAAGTTCGTCGGGTGCTTTAAAATCTTTATTATCAATAAGTATTTTTTTGGAAACTTCTAATAAACTATTTCTATTCATTATTTTTTTATCATCTAACCTTAAATATTTCATTGGTTCTGCTTCAATAGGTGAAGTAGCTGTTTTTCCATAACCAATAATGTCAAAAACTTTAAGAGGTGCATAATTATAATCTAATTTTGCTTCATCAGTATTTAACCATCTCGCTAGCATTTCTTTACATCCGCCACCTGCTGGAATCAAACCAACAATAGTTTCAACTAATCCCACAACAATATTTGTGTGTGAAGCAACAAAATTACTATGCACCATCACTTCAAATCCTCCTCCTAATGTTAATCCTGATGGAGCAGAAATTACTGGATATTTTGAATATTTTAAATGTTTACATGTTTCTTGAAAATATTTAATAAATTTTTCGATAGATTTAAAATCATTTTTATCTGCAAATTGCATTGTGTAAGTTAAGTTTACTCCAGCAGAAAATTGCATACTTTCATTAATTATTATCAATGGTTTATCAGTTGCTTTTTTAAGAGCATCCATAGAGTTATAATCCAAAGCATTGGCTTTGGTAGTAAACTCAACAATGTTATAATCATTAAACCTATAAATTTTTGCAGAGTCATTTCCATCTAAGCTTAAAGCCGCTTTCTTGGCTTTTCCTAAAGTTTCAATATTTGTATATTTTTGTCTTTCACCATAAAAATCTTCATTTTTAGTTTTAGATAAATTTTCTAAGAAACTATTACCCTTAAAATCTTCAACTTTATCAAAGAAGTTTTTAACCCCTATTTCTTCTAACATTTCAAATGGACCTTTGGCCCAGTTAAAACCAAGTCTCATAGCTTCATCAATATCATTAAATTCTTTTGTAATCCCAGGGACTAGTGAAGATGCATATTTAATTATTTTAGATATTACTGACCAAGCATATTCACCGTATTTATCTTTTCTATTAATTAATCCATTTAGATCTACTTTATCTGATTTTACATCAATCTTTTTGCTGGGTGAATAATCACCAGTTTCAAGGTTAATTGCTTCCATTATTTTGGTAGTTCCAGTTTTATTTATTCTATAAAAACCACCTTTACCTTTTCTTCCAGTATAACCTGTCTCAATTAATTTTTTTACTAATGGAATTTCCTTTGCTACTTCATGAAATTCGTCAGTCTTTGGTAATTCCTTAATAAAACTTTTTAAAACATCTGCCATCAAATCAATACCAATTAAGTCATATAGACCGAATACACCTGTTTTGGGAATTCCCATTGGTCTTCCAAAAATCGCATCTGCTTCTTCAACTGAAAGCTTCATTTTAAAAGCTTCTGTCATTGCTATTTGCATAGCATAAACACCAACTCTATTTCCTAAAAAGCCTGGAGTATCATTACAAATAATAGCGCCTTTACCTAATTCAAATTCACAAAATTCTTTTAGTTTATTAATCTTATTAAGATCATTATTCTCATTTTTAACTATTTCTAAAAGACCCATATACCTAACTGGATTAAAAAAATGAGTTATACAAAAATCTTTTTTTTCAAGATCAGTTAAATTTTCAGACAAAACTTTAATTGGTATTGATGAAGTGTTCGAAGAAACTATTGCTCCATCTTTTCTTGTTTTAAATATTTTTTTATAAATTTGATGCTTAATATCTATTCTTTCAACAACTGCTTCAACAACCCAATCAGCATCCTTAACCACATCAAAGTTATCATTTATGTTTCCAACTTTAATATTATTTATTTTTGATTTATCAATTAATAATGGAGGTCTAGATTTATAAATTCTTTCTCTAGCTTTTTCACTAATCTCGGTTTTTAAATCTAACAAAGTTACAGGTACACTTGCATTGCACAAGTGAGCAGCAATACCACTTCCCATTGTTCCTGATCCAACCACCACTACGTTCTTAATCTTCATGAAAGAATTTTCTATCGATTTATTCCTCTAAGTCTCTCGGATCTTCTTCTTAAGAGTTCAGCGGTCACTAATATTAATGTTGATAAAATAATTAAACAAGTTGCTACAGCGAGAATAGTTGGGCTCAATTGTTCTCTTAAACCAGTCCACATTTGAATTGGTATTGTAGTATTATCTAATCCAGCTAAAAATAACACAACTACAACTTCATCGAATGAGGTAACAAATGCAAATAATGCTCCAGATATCACACCTGGCAAAATTAAAGGCAAAGTTATTTTCATAAAAGTATTAACAGGATTACTTCCAAGACTTGCTGCAGCTCTAGTTACGCTATGATCGAAACCTGATAACGTAGCAGTAACTGTAATAACTACAAATGGAGTTCCTAATATTATGTGGGCTATAATAATTCCAAGATGTGTAGCTGCCAATCCAATTTTGGCAATAAAAAAGAAAATTGCAACACCAGAAATAATAAGTGGAACAATCATTGGAGAAATTAAAGTTGCCATTATCAATCCTTTATATGGCATATGTCTACTACTTAATCCTAATGCAGCAACAGTTCCGAGTATCACTGCACCTATTGTTGCAAATATTGCTATGATAAAACTATTTTTTGCAGCCAGTCCCCATGGATTTTTAGTTCCATAAATCATATCTTCATACCATCTTAAAGAAAATGCATCTGGGTCTAATCTTTTCATTCCTTCTGAAAAAACTAAAAACTCTTCAGCATTAAATGAAAGTGGAAAAATTACAAATAATGGTGCTATTAAAAAGAAAAATACAAAACCACAAATCGACAAATATACATAATGCCAAATTCTATAACGAGTTTCTGTATACTTTGGTAAAGCCATATATCTATCCTAATTTAATATTATCAATTCCAACAAGTTTGTTATAAACCCAATAAACTGCCAAAACTCCAGTTAACAACATTAGTCCCATAGCTGATGCAAAACTCCAGTCCAAAGTTTCTTTCATGTGGTAAGCTATTTGGTTACTAATTAGTGTTCCTGAAGCACCACCAACTAATGCAGGAGTAATATAATATCCAATTGCAAGTATAAAAACTAATAAACAACCTGCTCCAATGCCTGGTATTGTTAGTGGAAAATAAACTTTCCAAAAAGCAACGAATGGTGTACCTCCCAAAGATTTTCCTGCTCTCATTAAACTAGGAGATATCGTTTTCATAACACTATACAGTGGCAATACCATAAAAGGTAAAAGAATTTGAGTCATTGCAATATAGGTACCTGTTTTATTGTACATCATCTCTGGCCTATTATCGTCAGCTACCAATCCTATCATGACAAAAAAATCGTTTACAATTCCTTGTTGCTGAAGCAAAATCATCCAACTTGCTGTTCTAACAAGTAAAGAAGTCCAAAATGGTAAAAGAACGCAAATCATTAATAAGTTACTATATTTCATTGGAAGTACTGCAAGTAAATGTGCGATTGGATAACCCATTAAAAAACAAAGAATTGTAACAACAACAGCTATTTCCAAAGTTCGCAACCAAAGTATTCTATGTATTCTTCTTCCTTCTTCGACTTGAGTTACATTACCATCTTCATCATAATACATATCCATACCTTTTAAATATTTTGCCATAGTATAAGGTGGCGCAGTTCTTTTTATTGCTTGCCAATATTTTACATCTCTAAATCTTTTATGAACTTCCATAATTTGTTCTTTATAATTACCATCTTCAAATTTTTTCATTTTTCGCCACAATTTTTTTAAAATTGTATTAAATCCATTTTTTTCTTTGTTTAATCTTTGACCTAATTTTCCATGTTCTTTATTTTCTGCAAGAACTTTAAAATCTGACAAAAAACTCGCAAATA